>JAUXJX010000315.1 GCA_030624545.1 Bacteroidota bacterium
AAACAATGGCGGGTGTCTTGCCGGATTCCATTGTCTTCCGTAAAGACAAATTGGGCCACAGCGTGCCAATGAAGAACTGGATGCGCGACGATCCGTCTGTGAGAGATTTGATCTATGATGTTCTCTCAGAAGAAAATGTAAACAAGCGGGGTTTTTTCAGACCCGAATTTGTCCGGCAGCTTATCGATGAACACATGTCCAAAAAATGCAATCACTCACACCGCATTTGGGCGCTGCTTGTACTTGAGTTGTGGCTGCAAAAACACTTCGACAGAATAGAGCATGCCCACGTTTAAAACATCTGGCAGATCCCCCGAACTGGATGTTTCGGTAGTGATCCCTCTCTATAATGAAGAGGAGAATATCGAACTCCTCCACAACAGCCTGGACGAAGTCTTGTCGAAGTTGGGCTGCGAATATGAGATCATTTTCATAGATGACGGAAGCAAAGACACCACATTTAAGAAGCTGAGAGAAATCGTAGATCGTGATCCCCATGTTCGTGGCATAAAATTCCGTGCGAACTTTGGACAATCATCTGCGACCGACGCCGGGTTTGAACTTGCCAGGGGAGAGATCATTATCGTCATGGACGGTGATTTGCAGAATGATCCCAGGGACATCCCCAAAGTACTGGCAAAAATGGAAGAGGGCTTTGATGTCGTGAGCGGTTGGCGCAAGGACCGGAAAGATAAACTCCTGCTACGCAAGGTCCCCTCAAAGATCGCCAACCGGTTGATTTGCTCGGTCACCAGGGTAGACCTACATGATACCGGTTGCGCGCTAAAGGCATATCGCCATAGCGTTGTCAAGCGTATCAATCTCTATGGTGAATTACACAGATTTCTTCCGGCTCTGGCTAAAGTGGAGGGTGCGCGTATTTCCGAAATCCCTGTAAATCACCACGCCCGCAAATTTGGCCAATCCAAGTATGGTATAAGCCGCACGTTCAAGGTAATCATGGATTTGATCTCCTTGAATCTTTTCCTGAAATATCTCCAGCGTCCAATTCAATTCTTCGGAACCATCGGGACGCTGTTTCTGATCTGTAATTTTTTCGGATGGATTGCGCTGTTTCAGGGTTTCGCCCGGAATGTTTACGGTATGGAAGAATTCAATTTGTTGATAACCATCATTGTTCTCTATCTCGCCAGCGGCTTGCAATTCCTTTTTTTGGGTCTCATTGCCAGCTTGATCTTTATTACGGGCAAGAAAAAGCATGTCTATTTATCAAGTCTGATTCATAAAAAGTTGGTATAGCATGAAAACGAGTCATATTGAAGCCGATGTTGAAGCCATGCCGGAAATGATGACCGCGGCGGAAACAGACGTTGCGGTTTCCGCGATTGTGGCGTTATACAATTCCGCCTCCTTCATCGATGAGCTTTTAGACGGATTGGGGAATAGTCTGCGGGCTTATGATGCCTCCTATGAAATCGTCTGCGTGGACGACGGCAGTTCCGACGATACCTCTGCAAAAATCAAAACGAAGATTTTAGACAATCCCCATTTGAAGCTGATCAGGATGCGTTCGGAATTTGGTGAGGCGTCCGCATTGGACGCGGGACTGAAGGCAGCGACTGGAGACAAGATTCTCTATTTGACCAGCCGAGTCCGCATAAATCCAAATCAGGTTGCCTCTCTGCTTCGCGAATTAGATGATGGAAAAGATCTCGTGGTCGGTTGGCGGTATCCAAGGCAGGACTCGAAGCTTAACCACATTGTCTCAAAACTGTTCAACGTCATAATAAACGCGTTCGCGAAGCTGAATCTGCATGATATCAACAGCGGGGTTCTGGCAGCCCGCCGAGAAGTTCTTGAGAGCATCCCGGTCTACGGCGATTTGAACAATTTCATTCCCGTTCTAGCCGTTCGCCAGGGCTATAGAATTGATGAGAAGAAGATAGAGCAATTACCCGGGAAATTTCGCAATTCGCGATATGTGTCCGAGTACATCCGCCGTTTTCTCGATATCGTTGCCGTCATCTTTTTGACCCGTTATTCCAAGAGGCCCATCCATTTTCTGGGTTTTGTCGGGGCCATATTCGCCATTTCCGGTGTTATCATAAATCTCTACCTGTTTGTTTATCGTATCTTGCAGTTTGGTCCAATCGCAGGCAGGCCCATGCTCTTGTTGGGCTCATTGCTACTGGTCATAGGCATTCAGATGATATCAATCGGACTCATCGGTGAGATGATCATTTTCACCCACGCCAAGGAAATTAAGGAATACAACATTGAGGAAATCGTATCTCAATGAAGCTTATCATCCAAATTCCTTGCTATAACGAAGAAAAGACTCTGCCGTGCACTGTTGCGGATATTCCTCGCTCTTTTTCAGGCGTGGATGAAGTAGAATTGCTTGTTATCGATGACGGCAGCACAGACCGAACGGTGCAGGTAGCTAGGGAATTGGGAGTCGATCATATTGTACAACTCACCAATAACAAAGGTCTTGCTGAAGCCTTTATGGCCGGACTTAATGCATCCCTCAATCTTGGCGCAGATTTGATCGTGAACACGGACGGAGACAATCAATATCGGGGCAAGGATATCGGAAAACTGATCAGGCCCATAATAAACGGTGGAGCAGACTTTGTCGTCGGCAACCGTCAGGTACAAAACATTGGCCATTTTTCCTTCTCCAAAAAAATCCTGCAAGAGATCGGGAGTTGGGTAGTACGCCAGGTATCCAACACCAACGTTCCGGACACGACCAGCGGTTTCCGGGCCATGAATCGCGAGGCCGCCTTAAGGATTAATGTGATCTCTCGTTTTACCTATACTCTGGAAACGATCATACAGGCGGGGAAAAAGAATCTGGCGATTACACATGTTCCTGTAGAAACAAATGAGAAACTGAGGGACTCACGCCTCTTTACCAATATTTATACATATGTAAAAAGGTCTATCAGCACAATCTTCCGCATTTACACGATGTATGAACCGCTAAAGACATTTCTTTGGATTGGCGGCGTCATTTTTTCAGTCGGTATGATCATCTCAATAAGGTTTCTCTTCTTTTATTTGATGGGTAATGGCGCCGGTCATGTTCAATCCTTAATATTTGCAGCAGTGCTGTTTATCATTGGCTTCCAGACAATGGTTATGGGCCTGATGGCCGATTTGATTGGGAGCAATAGAAGATTGATTGAAAACATGCTTTATCGTTTGCGAAAGCAAGAGGTGGATAATAATGGAACTGCGAATGAACGTCATGATGTTGTCTCAAGCTAGGTCTTTTCGATACAGCGTTAAAGGAAGGTTCACTTCCCGCGATTGGCTCAATAAATGCGCAAAACAAGCCGTTATTAACATAAGAGGGTAAAATGGATATTCGAATTGAGAAGACGAGTATTTCTGATGTTATTATCGTGATTCCAGAAGTTTTCGGGGATGAGAGAGGATTTTTCATGGAAGTTTTTAGGAAGGATCAATTTGAAAAACATAATTTGCCAACGGAATTCGTCCAAGATAACCATTCCAGGTCAGTGAAAAATGTATTGAGAGGATTACATTTCCAATGGAAACCCGGCATGGGTAAATTAATGCGGGTCACATATGGCAGCGCTTTTCTGGTAGCTGTTGATATTCGCAAACATTCTCCAACTTTGGGTAAATGGTTCGGCGTAGAAGTGTCTGCAGAAAACAAGAAACAAGTTTGGGCTCCGGCGGGTTTTGCGAGAGGATTCTGTGTTTTGTCTCATTATGCTGAAATACAATATAAATGTACGGGAGTTTATAATAGCGAATGTGAATCAGGCATTCGTTGGAATGACCCAGACATTGCAATTGATTGGCCTGTTCGAGATCCCATTCTTTCTGACAAAGATAAAAATGCCCAGGATTTATCTGCATGGCTAAGAACATCTGAGTCAGATGTTTTCAAGTACTAATAATCTCAGAAAGGAA
>JAUXJX010000522.1 GCA_030624545.1 Bacteroidota bacterium
ACTGCAAGCCGGGCCCATCTATAGCCATCTTCTTCTTGCCAATGAATCCTGTTGTCATTAGCGCAATTTTGTATAAGTAGAAACAACAGGATCCCCAAGGTAGCCGCCTCTGAAACTTTTTTAATCATTGTTTTTCCATTCATTGCTGAGTATTGAGTGTCAAACCTTGCAGAGACCCTTATTCGGAACTTGAGTGTAGTTCACAACAGTGCTATAACTATTCCTCGAAGATTAAAGCGTATCGGATTATCCGGACCGAAAGGAAATCGCGAAGTGGTTCGTGCAATAACCTATGCGGCCGTTGAGAAGGAAGGGCCGGAATGACTCGACGATTTGGTTGGCCTCAAGGCTAACTAAATCACTAGTGCGGAACCGGAGTCGTCGTGGCAAAGCAACATGCCTGATTCATGAACAGTTGTAGTTTTAACAGAGGCTAGACAAACTGATTACCAAGGCAAATCTGCTGTCCACTCCCGGGCTTTGTAATATCCGGTTACTGATTGTCTGGCCCCCTCCCTCGTGCGAGCCTTCTTCGTCATCGTCATCCTTATCCTCGATTCGAGGTCCAATGATATCATCTGAACAGGCAGTGAATGAAATCAGCAGCAACAATGCCAATGCAATGACCAGCAGCCATGTAATCTTCAATGAAATCCCTCTTGTAGTCATGACACTTGCCCTTTATTCTAAAGATTCTGCTTAATCTTCCATACGGTGAGTCAGCTCAATAAAGCAATTTAAACTCCGTTCTCAATTCATCAGCAAGCTCGTCCAGGTGGTCTCTGAGATTTTCGCTGAGCGGACCTGAGTCCCATAGCTGACGCCCTTCATATTGAAAGCGATTCTGCACATAGAAATGCACTTTCATTTTGTTGTCACGGCGAGTGATGCCTCTGACAATAATTTTGGCCTGTGCAGCCTCTATTTGCATGTCAACCTCATCCGCAAAGACTGGCCGGTGTTTCCAGGCGGTTTCGAAGTAAATCTCTCTGGGATTTTCTTCCGTTCGAACTTGCTGGTATTGGTGTCTATTGACAAGGGTCACTAGTATTACCCCGAAAAAATCGCTGCGAATCGCAATCCCTAGTGGGGCGGAGTAACTCCCGCTGCCGTTTGTTCCCGAACCTGAGCCGGCGCAACCCGTGTATGCCAAAAGCAACATTGGATATAGTATTGATTTGACCAAACGCATGTTCTCTATCTAAATTATTTTAACTTGTCAACACTCACTTTTTTTCGCAATTGCAAATCCTAGCAAGAATGCATGGCAGGAACCGCCTTCTTTGCGAAGGCCTTGGTCCAGATCCTATTCATCACTCAGCCTCGCAACAGCAGTGCGAACCATTGATGGCACTCCATCCTGGGTCCAGGCAAGAAAGATCTCATTACCGTTCTTCACCATGCGCGGCGTCCCGCTGGACCGTTCTTTACTAGACTCGGTAACTGTCACCGAGGGATCTCGCGAACCGTCCGGCCGGATTCTGCGCACCCGAATCTCAGCGCCATCTGGTGTGACCTCCAGCCAACTTACCAGGGCTGCGCCGTCTTGCTGCAAAATGATATCGACGCGACCCATAGGCTCTCCGTCGTCTGCAATAATCGCCTCTCCGAATTCCAAGCCTTCATTATCTGAAAAAATTACTTTGACATTCGCTATTTCGTTTGCCCAGGTAAACCAGGCCACGGCCACTTTGGAGCCCTCTGCCGCGATGGCAGGACCGTTCACCGGACATCCCTCGATTTTCCATGCATCCTCATAAAGCCTACGTGGCTGTGACCACTGGCCGTCATGAAAGCGAACCATTGAGATGTCTCGTATCTCTTGTTCGGAGCGGTCACGGTAGACAACGATAGCGCCATTACCTGTCCGGGCAATGGAAGTCGGGCAGCAATCGCAGACGCGTTGGTCCAGAAGGCGTTCTTCAGATAGGTTTCCGCTTTTGCCTATCTTTGCGAACCGGAGCGTCATTGCATCGGCAGGTGAACCGTTCCCATTATGACCATTCGCTCCTTCGGTGAAATTCCGACGGTCCAGCCAGACCGCGAGAAGCTGATCGTCAGTCCAGGGGAGCATCGATACAAATTCCGCGCCAGGCAACGACGCTGCCGATCCATGCTCCGTCGGCGTGCCGTCTCGGTGCGGTATGATCGAATTTCCCCAACTGTCTCGGCTATTTGTAGAGAATGCAATGTTGACACCATATGAATAGGTATCTTGGCCACTTTTGGGCAACCAGTGTGCGACAAGGCTGCCATTTTTAAATGCAGTCATCGAGGGGAAGTCAGCCCAATTAACAAACCAGTTGTCCCCCTCCGCAATGGTGGAGGCATCGGACCAGGCATCCTGATCATAGACGGCAAAACGCAGTGCATGACTTCCTTCGTCGAGCGGTTCGAGCCAGCTTAAATAGACACGACCGTCGTCGCCCGCTAAGAGATTGGGTGCGACGCTGCCAACAGCCGCTGGGGGCAGTTTTTGTTCGATACTGAGGAAAACACTTTCGTTGACTTCGCCTTGACGGCAGTTCGTAAACAAAGCGATTAAGACAGCAAAGGATAAATGCAAAGCAATTGTCGTCTGCATGGTACCTCCTTAAAATCAAAGCGTAGTTAAACAAAGATAGAGAACTTGTTTACAAAGGTAAAGGGAAATTCCTCTCATATAATCGATAAATAGATAAAAGGCCACTTAAAATTTATGATGGCCTTTTATTTGACACATC
>JAUXJX010000199.1 GCA_030624545.1 Bacteroidota bacterium
ACCACGCTTGACTCCCGCAGAAGAGTAACATACACCACAAAAGGCGGATCGCGTGTAACATACTACATCCCCGGCAATCCAATTTTCCGGGGTACCGGTTCCGTTGATGAAGGTGAATTCAATATTCAATTCATTGTACCGAAGGACATCTCTTATGGTGGAAGACAAGGCAGAATCAATCTTTATTTCGAGGGTGAAGACGAGGATGGCACAGGCTTCAGGAAAGATTTGATTGTCGACGGCACCGCTGATCTGGTCGATACGGAAGGACCGGAGATAGATTTCATCATAAATGGCCGGGAGGTCATGGATTTTGCCTTGCTGAGCCCGAGCGATATTTTGAATATGACTATCGAAGATGATAAATCGGGAATCAATATTACGGGTGACGTTGGCCACAAGATTTTTGCCGTTGCCAATGACAACACTCAGAGCGCGCGAGACATTACACACTTTTTCGAATATGAAGAGAACAGTTTTCTGCGTGGCTCCCTGCAACTACCGATCTCGTTGTTTACCGAATTTCAAGAGGTTGACCCAGCGAACTCTTTAAACAGCCTGAGTATCAAAGCCTGGGACAATGCAAACAACTCAGCCGTTAGAACGCTACAGTTTGAATTGGTATCTGGAGACGAGCTTATTTTGAAAGACGTATTAAATTATCCGAATCCCTTCATCGAGAATACAACATTTCAGTTTCTGCTGAGTCAGGATGCCGAGATAAAGATCAAGATCTACACACTTGCCGGGAGACTTATCGCTGAGCTGGACCCGATTCCGGGAGAATTCGGGCTTAATCTTGTCGATTGGGATGGCCGGGATCAGGATGGGGACAGGTTGGCCAACGGCGTCTATTTGTATTTGTTGAAGGCAAGAAGCGAAGACATGGCTACCGAACACCTCGGCAAGATGATCAGGATGAAGTGATCATTTCACCCTCTCCATAAAATATTGAATCATTCCTCCCGAATTACTAACCTGAAGCATTCATAAGCCTTCGAAATCCACAGCTTATGGATTGTATATGCAATAACTTAGGAAGAGCTTAAGAGCGGATTATGTCCAAACTGATGATCAGCGTTTCGGGAATTCGGGGTGTGGTAGGCAAGACCTTTACACCCCCGGTCATCCAAAAGTTCGCAGCGGCTTTCGGATTGACGATGGGCAAAAGAATTGTGGTCGGAAGGGATACGCGAGTCAGTGGATCGATGGTCGAAAATCTCGTGACGGGCATGCTCAATTCGGTCGGCTGTGACGTAATTTCGCTTGGAATTGCTCCAACGCCAACCATCCAGCTTGCCGTGGAAAACCTCCGCGCTGATGGCGGCCTTGCCATTACTGCCAGCCACAATCCCGTCGAATGGAATGCACTAAAGCTCATCGGCCCGGATGGCTTGTTCCTGGACGAGGATCTCGGAAAGCAAGTGGCCAATCGAGCGGAAGATCACGAATTTGTCCATCAAGATTGGACAGGAATCGGCAAAATAGAGTATTATGACAGCGCTATTGAGGAACACCAAAGGGCAATCCTGGATTTGCCTTTTATAGATGTTGCGGCGCTTAGAAAGCGGAAATTCTGTGTTGCACTGGACTGCGTTAACGGAGCAGGATCGGTGTTTTTCCCCAAGTTTTTGAAATCTCTTGGCTGCGAAGTTATCGAAATCAATACCACGCCGAACGGCATCTTTCCCCATACTCCCGAGCCCCTGCCTGAGAATCTGTCCGAATTAATGGAGGCAGCTAAATCCCCGGACGTGGACATCGCCTTTGCTACTGATCCGGATGCCGATCGTCTCGCCATTATTTCAGAGAAGGCCGAGCCTCTTGTGGAAGAGTACACTTTGGCAATTGCGGTGGATTATATCCTCTCCAAAAGAGTTGGTAAGGTGGTTGTGAATGCATCCACCAGTCTGGCGATTGATGATATTGCCGATCGCTACGATGTACCGGTTATTCGAACCAAAGTGGGCGAGGCCCATGTTGCAAAACGCATGCGCGAAGAAGAAGCCGTGATTGGAGGCGAGGGCAATGGCGGTGTGATCCTTCCGGATATCCATTACGGCCGCGATGCGCCCATTGCTGCTGCCATTGCCTTACAGCATTTGCTTGAATTTGGCGGTCCGATCTCGGAGCTGCGTCAAAGCCTGCCACAATATGTAATTGCGAAAATGAAAATGGATATTGGCGATTCCGACCCGGACAGGATTCTGGAACAGGTGAAATCTGCTCATGAGGGTGAAGAGATAAGCCTTATTGATGGCGTAAAAATTCTTAGAGAAAAATCGTGGATTCATCTGCGAAAATCAAATACCGAACCGATCATTCGCGTCTATGCCGAAGCTCAAACGGGTTCAGAGGCAGAATCTCTTGCGGATTTATTTCTTTTAGAGATATCGAGCAATTTGTGACAGACGTCAATTGAAGGATAAGCAAAGGCGCGGCGCTGTATTCCAGCTTCCCTCATTCAGAGTTCCGAATTCCCTAAGAAATATCTACGCAGTCATTCATTAAAATAGAATGGATGATAATTCTGCTTTTAGTCCTTATATTATATGGATTTTCGGCAAGCAGCTAACTTGAATAATTCACTCACGCAAAGGCGCAGAGAACGCAAAGGATTGAGAATATAAGAAATTGCATAATAATGTGAGCATATTAGTCCAATGGTCTTTTTGCCCGAGGTTGGAACGAATGCTTTTGTATCTTACTTTTTTAGCGTCTCTGCGTGAGATTTTTGTGAATAGTACAGGCTAACTAACCTTCTAGAAAGACCTGGGATTGTCTGCTCTCGACACCAGGTTGTGAGAAGAATCTTGTTCGACGAATTGCATAAAAAGCTCTTTCCGCGCACGGTCACCTTATTAGATCGGGCAAAAATGACAGAGCATACCTTTATGATCGTGGTTGCGATTATCATCGGTGTGCTGGTCGGATTTGCCGCCATTGGCATTAGAATGCTGATCAGAGAAATCTCTGTGATGTCTTTTCCCGGGGAAGGCAATCTGCTTGAAAACATCATGAATGCTCCCTGGTATGTTAAAGTGGCTATACCTATTATTGGCGGGTTGATTGTAGGGCCCATCATTTATTTCTTTGCTCCCGAAGCCAAAGGACACGGCGTGCCTGAAGTGATGCAGGCCATCCTAATGAAGGGAGGCGCCATCCGGCCGAGGGTGGCCTTTGTGAAGTCCATTGCTTCGTCCATCACCATTGGCACGGGAGGATCGGTTGGCCGGGAAGGACCGATTATTCAGATTGGCTCCAGCCTGGGTTCAATGGTGGGTCAATTCTTGAGGGTGCCCAGCAGAAGATTAAAAACCCTGGTTGGCTGTGGCGCCGCAGCCGGCATTGCGGCTGCTTTTAACGCTCCCATTGCAGGAGCTCTTTTCGCAGTTGAAATCATTCTTATGGATTTTGCCGTCGCGCAGCTTTCTCCCATTGTGATTGCTGCCGTAATGGCGACCGTGATTTCCCATAGCGTCGAGGGTAATTTTGCGTCCTTCATCGTACCGGATTATCAATTGGCCTCTCCCTATGAAATTATCTTCTATTTTGCCCTTGGCGCCATTTGTGGATTGGTTTCCTATTTGTTCATAAAGGCCCTGTATTTTTCTGAGGATTTCTTTGATAATAAACTTAAATTTCCGGAATACCTGAAGCCCGCTATTGGCGGCTTTGGCATAGGAGTGATCGCACTATATTTTCCACATATCATGGGTGTCGGCTATGATTCGATTGATATGGCCCTCCATGGCAACATGGTTTGGTACCTTGCTTTTGTCCTCATTTTTGTCAAGATTTTCGCAACGTCGTTGACCCTGGGTTCTGGCGGTTCGGGCGGCATTTTCGCGCCTTCCCTGTTTATGGGCGCAACACTGGGCACATTTTTCGGCTCCTTTGTGCACCAATATTTTCCGGAGATAACAGCCTCATCCGGCGCATACGCACTCGTCGCGATGGGCGGGTTGGTGGCGGGCACAACCAGGGCCCCGATTACGGCAATCATCATTGTCTTCGAGCTGACTACCGATTACAATATCATTCTTCCTCTCATGATAACGTGCATCATAAGCACAATTCTATCCACCAAACTATCGCGTGAATCGATTTATACATTGAAGCTGCTGCTGCGGAACATTGGCATAAAGGAAGGCGTCGAGACCAATGTTATGGAATCCATCTTTGTGAAAGATGTTTTTTCCAAGGAGTATGATTCAATCAAAGAAAGTGACAATTTCAACCAGGTCGTGAATCATGTGATTCGAGGAAAAGTGGCGGATTTTCCGGTAGTCGATCCCAGGGGTCAAATTTCCGGGATGATATCGCTGCATGATATCACGGATCATTTCTCCGAAAAAGATGCACTTGGAAATCTGTTGATAGCCGCAGATATTTCCAATTCCAACTTTGAGCCCGTCACGCAGGACGACCATTGTCAGGCGGCTCTCGATAAGATGGCAAAATTCGATTTTGAAGGATTGCCCGTGGTTAGCACTTCCAAATCAAAAAAGATTATTGGCATCATATGGCGAAAAGATATTCAACAGGCATATCAGAAGGAGATGGAGCGAAGAGAATTCTCCGCCAGCCTGGCGAGCCGTATCAGCATGAAAGAAGTGAAACCTCAAGTCCATTTCATTGCCGGCTATTCGATAGCGGAAATTGCTCCGCCCAAATCCTTCGTAGGGAAATCAATCAAACAGCTTGACATAAGGGCGAAATATGAAGTGGATGTACTCTCAATAAAGACGCAGGTTGGCAAGGGGAAAAAAATAAAAGCATTTCCCGGCCCGCTTCATATCATTACCCCGGAAGACACGCTCGTCATAGCCGGGGAAATCAAGAACATCAATCGTCTTAGAAACCTGGATTAGTTCACTTTTGGCCGTTTACAGAATGTTGCAGTAACACACCATATTGGAGAATTGGATACCTCATGTTCAACCCGGTTGAGATTATAAAGCTGAAAAGAGAGAATCGGCC
>JAUXJX010000222.1 GCA_030624545.1 Bacteroidota bacterium
CGAATGAGAGATATTCTGTCTTGAACTGCAAATACAAATTGTAAATATATCTGTGTGTATGTGTTTGCCATCTCTCTCACCCATTTCGTCCCTACGGGGCTCGGATTTTGGGGGTGGATTCATCTGCCATAAATATTTTGTCCCTATCGGGACATTTGAACATAATTTCTTCAGACCACAAAAGCCCAGGATTCTCATATCGTAGTAGGCAAAGAAAATATCTATGGACAATTTTCCGCTGGGCGACCTAGCTCAATTGGGATAAACTTTGGGAATAGAATAGAGTTCGATTTTCTCCCAAAATCTCTGAACGGACTCGGCTGTCTCAATCCGCCGGATGAAATCGTTGGCGCTAAACCAATAATCGATTCATTTTTTTTTCAAAGGAATCAGATGACCTTTGTCCCGTTAGGGACAATATATTTGTAGCAAACGAATCCCACAAAATATCTAAGTCCCGTAGGGACGAAATATTTATTCTTCGATGTCCTTGTCCCTAGCGGGACCTTCAAATACTGTTATTCATCGGTTCAACGCCCAAATCACAGGCGCGCTTTGTGCGTCGGTTGGATTTTTTTGTCTGGCGCGGGGCCTCGAACAGCTTGCGGTCCCGGGGCCGGTCGCGGAAATGCTGTTCGAGAGCGACTATGACGCACGAGTGTCCCTGCCCGGCCCGGGCGTATAGCTTACCGCAGGCGGGGCATTCCCACAATCCGACGCTCGGTGACCACAATTCTGCCGGCGGAGCAGATATAAACCTTCGGCGTCGCTCGCTCATTACTCAGGAGGTTTGATATTTTTGATATTTTGAGAGAACAGTATTAATCGGCATTAACCTTGGAGACAGGGAAGTTAGTCGGGTAGGCGGAAGGAGGATCATCTACCACCCCGGTTTGATCCGCTGCAGCAGCTTGTCGTTGCTGGGCGCCATATCCAGAAGCTTAAGCAGGCCAAGCACGGCCGCTTGGGGATCAGTGTCCGCCAGGCGGCGACGTAAGGCCGTCAGCCACTGCATTTGGCCTGGTGTGTAAAGCAGCTCTTCCTTGCGCGTACCGCTTGCGAGCAGGTTGATGGCGGGGAAAACCCTGGCGTCTGCGAGCGAGCGATCCAGCACAATCTCGCTGTTGCCGGTGCCCTTGAACTCTTCGAAGATGTAGCCATCCATGCGGGAACCTGTCTCAATTAGGGCAGTGGCGATCACCGTCACCGAGCCGCCATTTTCTACGTTGCGCGCGAGCCCAAAGAACTTGCGCGGAATTTCAAGCGCCTTTGCATCCAACCCGCCGGACATGGTGCGTCTCGAACCTGGCCCGTGCAGATTAAAAGCGCGGCCCATGCGGGTAATGCTATCGACCAGCACGACAATATTTCGGCCGCATTCCAACTCACAGCGAACGTGGGCCAGGGTCAGTTCCGCCAGGTTGACGTGCGATTCGATGCTCTGATCGTTGGAGCTTGCCAGCACTTCGGCTTGAACGTTGCGGCGAAAGTGGGTTACTTCTTCCGGCCGTTCGTCGATTAGCAGAACAACGATGCGGGTATCCGGCTCGCTGGCGTAGACCGCATTGGCAATCTCTTCCAGAATCCGGGTTTTGCCGGTTTTAGGAGGCGCCACGACCATGCCGCGCGTGCCCATGCCGATGGGAGCAATCAGTTCAACAACGCGCATGGTTACGTTGCCGCCATCCCCAAGCCGAATTCGCTCATTGGGACTGATGGCCACTAACTGGTCGAACGGAGTGCGGGCCTGAAATTGCTCTGGTGTTAATCCACAGACAGACTCGACGGTGTCCAGTTCGTATCTTTTTTCTCCACGGCGCGCAGCGCCGCTGACAACTGCACCCTCAACCAGTCCATGTTCCAGAATCAGCTCCGAAGACACCCAGGGATCTTCAGGACCCGGCTTATACGACCGCCTGGAGTCACGCAAGAAGCCGCCGTCCCGCGGAAGAAGGTTCAGAACGCCGCTGGCTATTTGAGAATCGTTTGAATCCATTTTGGTGAGTTCCTTTCCTACGCCAAATCTTTGGATGCGAGTCTAGTCAATTGTACTGCCAAGTCCTTAGGTCATTTGATTATGAATCTCATGATAGTGAGTTAGAATGAGCCTCAAACAAGATCCTTCATCCGCCTGCGGCGGATTCAGGATGACATTCGAATCTCTTACCCATTATGCAACACCACGCTGCCAATGCAGGCTAACGAAGCTTCCCATGAAATCTTTATCAACTAATTATTAAAAAAACCCTAAAAGCCAAGCAGGTGTGGTTGAAAGAGTTTTCACACCGTCATATAATCCTGGGCTGGGGTATCATTTTGTTTCGAATGCAACGACCGGCTCCCATTCATCCGGCGGAGGCTTTTCCATGAAATCGAGACAGCGCCGAATGTAGAGCTTGGCCGGTCCATCAGTGGGAAATTCCCTTAATATCTTGTTCATTTCGCGCAAGCAGTCATACCATTTTTTCTCAAGATAATAGTTGATTGCCGTATTGTAGGCGTCCACGCGCAGCTTCATTTCCAATTCGGGCACCGAGTCGAAGCCAATCATCTCATATATTTGGATCGGTTCGTCCTTTCCCTTAACCTTCACGGAATCCAATTCACGTGCAATCACCGAATCGCCGGCGGCTTTCAACGTGCCTTCGGAGATGATGATCCGGGTACCGTAGAATTTGTTGAGCCCTTCCAGCCGGGCGCCAAGGTTTACTGCATCGCCAATGACTGTATAGTCGAAAAGCTGCCTGGAACCGAGGTTGCCTACAACCATGTCCCCAGTATTAATGCCAACTCCAATGTCAAAATACGGTACGCCATTTTGACTATTGTACGCGTCCCTTAATTCACTAAGCCTATCGATCATTTGAAATGCCGTTCGACATGCCTTCTCAGCATGATTAGAATAGGAAAGCGGGGCTCCATAAATGGCCATGATTTCATCGCCTACGAATTTATCCAACGTGCCATCATTGCGAAGCACGATCTCTGTCATTTCGGTCAAGTATTCGGACAACCGGCTTACAACTTCCTCCGGTGCGAGGCGCTCCGAAAAACTGGTGAATTGCCGGATATCTGAAAACAGAACCGTTAGTTCCTTTCTCTCACCGCCATAGGTCGGGAATTCTCCCGAATCGAGCATCTGTTGCACGACACTCTGGGAGACATACTTTTGAAATGTTTGGCGGTATCGCTTCTTTTCCCGCTGCTCGGTCGCGTAGAGGTAGGCCGTGTTACCAAGGTAACTGAAGGCAATCGCAAAAACAGGCGCAAAGAATGGGAAAATCCTGTTAAAGGACGAAAAGCCGAAATAGGCAACCAGCGAATAGACGACGATGAGGAGCAAAGCAAGGAAACCGCCGCGCAAAGGTTTAAGCCACCAAACCAGTCCGCCCATGATTAGAACCAGAACGGGAATCAATGCAAATTCAATCTCTATTGGAACTGTGCTCAAGAACTGGCCGGTCAGGATGGTGTTCAGGGCATGGGCATGAACCTCTACACCTGGCATCCGACGTTCACCCCTGTTGGGATCCTCGAAGGGAACCAATTTGATATCCTGCGATTCCGCAGTTGTGGCGCCTACGAAAACGATCTTGTCTTGAAATGTATTCCAAAAATACTTGTGCATGTCGAAGATGTCGGTGTCGAACTCTCCGATATCAAAATCCTCATCATCGAGAATATCCACGAAGGAATAGTACGTGAATGACTCAAGCGGACCGGCATAGTTTATCAGGAAGGTCGCGGGAATGACTTTCGGAATTCGACGATCTCCCAGAATCAGTTCTTCATCGGTTTGTGATATCTCCGAGTCGCTTAATCCCATTAGAGATTTGGCAGCCAAAACGGCAAGGGCATAATAGGAAACTTCATTTATTGATGTTCCGATAAAGTATCTGCGTACGAAATCGTCTTGATCTCCGGGAATATTGACCAATCCCCAAGATGATGATTCTCTCCCTTCAGAGGGCTCTGATATGGGTGAGACCGGCGGGATCGGATACTCATATACGGTTCCACCCGCGATCTCTGCGCCCACTTTACCGGCAAAAATCACGTTGCCGGATTCTCTGGCAGCTTGCGCCAATTCTTCATCCTGAGCCGGGTTTTCATCTGGCTCGGGAAAGAGCAGATCGAAGATGATTATACGGGCGCCAGCCTCATTTAGATTTCGGATGAACTCGGCATAAAGACTGCGGGGAAAGGGTGGAGAGATGTTAAGTGACTGAAAGGTCGGGTCGTCAAGGCCAACGATTACGATTGAAGTGTCCTTATCGGCAAGTGGCCCGCGCAGGCGAAATTCTACATCCGAAACCTTGTGCTCCAGATTATTGAAAAAGGAGATTTGAGACAGACAGGCAGCCAGCACAATGGCTATGATACAAGCGCCGGCGAAACCGATGCGATTTCTTGATTTGTGACTCATGATCTTGATAAAGTTCAGAAAGAATATCGATTCTTAGAATTATGCAGATACTAGAATCGCATCTCTAGCCGGAACCGAAATGAATAGTCTTTGAAGGACGTATTGGATTTAAGTATTTCTTTATCGGGATCTTCGGGATCTATATCTATTGATTCTCCGTTATCCGAAAAATCGATCGAACTGCCGTCAAAAACGAAGAATGACCTTCCAGTAATTGCAAAGCGGCCACCAAAATTGATCTGATTCCTGGTATAATCAACCGGGATTGCAGACGTACCGA
>JAUXJX010000430.1 GCA_030624545.1 Bacteroidota bacterium
ACAGGGGAAAGGTCGGCCAGAGCGGCGCCGGCGAACGAATCGCCAAACTAAAGCGCATTCGCGATGCCATTAATGATCGAAGAGAGGAATTACAGCAGGCGGTTTATGCAGATTTGAGGAAACCCGCCGCCGAGGCAATGATAAGCGAAGTTTTTCCGGTCACGACTGAAATCAAGCATCTTGTGCGCCACCTGAGAGGCTGGATGCGGCCAAAACCCGCTCGGACTCCCATTGTGTTCATAGGAGCAAAAAGTGAAATCCGCCTGGAGCCCAAGGGCGTCGTGCTCATTATTTCCCCCTGGAATTTTCCGTTTCAACTCGGAGTAGGACCGCTCATCTCCGCGATTGCCGCCGGGAATTGTGTCGTCCTGAAACCGTCGGAATTCAGCCCCAATACCGCACGCTTCCTCAAGTCGCTGCTCGCCGGACTGTTTGATGAGAAAGAGGTGGCCGTCTTCGAAGGCGACCACGAAGTTGGGAAGGCCCTTTTGGAACAGCCATTCAACCATGTCTTTTTTACCGGCAGCACGCGGGTTGGAAGGAGTGTAATGGCCGCAGCAGCAGAGCATCTCTCCTCGGTAACGTTGGAACTGGGCGGCAAATCTCCGGCAATCATAGATCGATCGGCCAATGTTGCGGAGGCTGCCAAGAAAATCACCTGGGGGAAATTTATCAATGCCGGGCAAACCTGCATCGCGCCGGATTATGTATTGATACCGGATGACCAACTGGCGGAGTTCGTCAGTGCTGCACAAGCTCAAATTCAAAATTTTTTTGGCGAGGCCGTCAAAATCTCCCAGTCTCCGGACTATTGCCGCATCATCAATGAGAAAATGTTTGCACGTCTCAAGAATTTGGTGGAAGAGGCGGTCGCGCAAGGCGCCGTGATCAAAACCGGTGGAGAATTCGCGGAAGACGACAAATATATTTCACCCACTCTTCTCACCGGCGTTCCACAGAACGCCGCAATCATGCAGGAAGAGATTTTCGGACCTGTTCTGCCCATCCTCACATACAAATCACTGGATGACGTGTTTGGCGTCGTCAATTCCATGCCGAATCCGCTGGTTCTATACATTTTTGCCAGGCACAGGCGGGTTATCAGCAAGATCCTTGCAAACACCTCAGCTGGAGACACGGTGATCAACGATGTTGTGGTTCATTTTGCCAATCCCAATTTGCCCTTTGGCGGCTTTAACCAGAGTGGGATCGGCAAATCACATGGTTATGCCGGCTTCAAGGCTTTATCACACGAACGGGCTGTTATGCGCCAGCCCAGGCATACGATGTTGCAGCTGCTTTATCCGCCCTACACGAAATTCACCAAAAAACTGATTGATTTAACCGTCAAATATTTCTAGCGTTAAGAAAGAACAGCCACTGAAACACGGAGAGCACGGAGAAATGCTCTGTGATCCCTGCCTGCCGGCAGGCAGGTCTATGCCTCGGTGGCCAAAAAAATACTCCCAATCACTAATGAATAGGGTTTTGACATACCGAAGAGTTTTCGTCTTCTGGGTGCCGCTGGCCGCGACCTGGCTCATGATGGCGTCAGAAGGGCCCTTCCTTGCGGCCGTCATCGCCCGTCTTGTTGATCCCAAATACAACCTCGCTGCCTATGGAGTCGCCTTTTCATTTGCCCTGCTCGTGGAGGCGCCCGTCATCATGATGATGAGCGCATCGACGGCGCTGGTTCGAGACAAAGCATCTTACATAAAGCTGAGAAACTTCACCTATGCGTTGAACGCGCTTATCACCGGCGTAATGCTCATCGGGCTAACCCCACAGGTATTTAATTGGCTTGTGATGGGGGTTATCGGTCTTCCCGAGAACGTGGCCCGTCTAACCCATCTAGCTTTGATCGTCTTGATTCCATGGCCTGGAGCAATCGGCTACCGAAGGTTTCTCCACGGCGTTCTCATTCGAAGCAACCTGACCCGCCGCGTGGCTTACACCACCATGATCCGCTTGTCGACCATGGCCTCTACTGCCCTGGTTTTATTCTGGTTTACCAATCTTCAAGGCGCGGTCGTCGGAGCCGCTGCGCTTTCTGCGGGCGTCTCCCTGGAGGCGATTGCCGCCCGATTTCTGGCACATGGCGTCATAAAGAGGCTGCTTTCCGGAGAAGACTCGGACACAAGCCGGCAAACAACCATGAGCTACGCTTCGATCGCCAAATTCTATTACCCGTTGGCGCTCACGTCGTTGATTGCTCTTGGGGCCCATCCTATCATCGCATTCTTCATGGGTAAAAGTCGATTTGCGGTGGATTCGTTGGCCGTTCTGCCTGTGACAATTTCACTCGCATTTATTTTCATCAGTTTGGCTCTTTCTTACCAGGAAGTAGTCATCACCTTCATGGGTGAAAGGGGGGAGAACTACGCTACCCTCAAAAAGTTCGCCGGAATCCTCGCAATCGGGGTGTTCGCCGCCATGTCAATTATCGCCTATACGCCGGCCTCGCGACTCTGGCTGGAGCAGGTTGCCGGACTATCTCCCGAATTAGCCGCCTTCGCAACGAAGCCGCTGAAAATTCTCGTTTTTGTACCGGTCTTTTCGGTCTGGCTGTGTTTCCAGCGGTCCTTTCTTGTAAGCGTACACAGGACCGGTCACATCACTATTGCAACAGTAGTTGAAGTGTCAATTCTGGTCGTGACCTTATTCTGCGCCATTCGATATTTGGATTTCGTGGGTATCATAGCTGCGGTAATTGCACTTGCCTTCGGGAGATTATGCGCCAATTTATACTTGTTTTCCATTTGTCAAAGAATTTTGAGGGGCTTATGAGTCATTTTCTTAAATGGTGGAACAGGCATTCTTGCCTGTTGGCGATAGGTTAAACCTAAAAGTCACAGACAAGAATGTCTGTGCTACCAATTAAAATATCGGACACACAATATCCTGGAAATCTGTTCTTATCCTGATTCTTCTCATCATTATCTATCATTTTTTGCTTGCCCCCGGAATTCCTCTTTATTAATTGAGCCTTTCCGAAAATCACGATATATTCTTACGAATTCCTTAATACCCTATACCAGAAACACTCTGATTGTGGAGGTGCCAACATGAAAAACTTATATAGACTAGTATGGCTGGTTTTGATTCTCGCCCTCGCAGGCTGTGCGAAGGAGGATGAATTC
>JAUXJX010000500.1 GCA_030624545.1 Bacteroidota bacterium
AGGTGTAAGAAGCCGCACGGACGTGTCGGATTGGATGCTAAAAGTCGTGGATGCAGAAGGGCGCCATGTGCGCACGTTTTCCGGAGAGGGAGCGCCGCCAGACGAAATCGTTTGGGATGGCCGGGATAATCTAGGCACATTAGCTGAGGATGGCCGCTTTAATTATCGGTTTGACGTGTCGACAACGGACGGCAAAATGATGTTCGCTGAAGGGACTCTGGTAACAATTGATACAAAGGGTCCACATGGAACCTTCGGAATTATAGATGAAAAATAATGGCCTGTTCGTACGCCTT
The DNA here is from genome assembly GCA_030624545.1 of Bacteroidota bacterium. Taxonomy (GTDB): domain Bacteria; phylum Zhuqueibacterota; class JdFR-76; order JdFR-76; family DREG01; genus JAUXJX01. Next base: position 297 of record JAUXJX010000500.1, read on the forward strand.
GATAGAAAGAGCAAGTACTAAAATGTCTAACAAAACAAAGTTTTCATCGGCCTTGATTCTAGGTTTATCACTCTTTTCTTTGAGCGCCTCGCTCGCGGACAATATTAATCATCCTTGGGAGGATTTTAGAAAAGCGGCGCAGCTTTCTGCTCAAAATGAAGACCTGGGTCAAGTCATTTCCCTATGCAAAAAAGTCCAAAAGGAGACAGAAGATCCGATTCTCTTTGGACGGTCATCAATGTTGCTTGCAAACGCATACGCAAACTTGGGGAATCTCGAAAAAGCGCATCAAGCCCTTCGCACAGTTTATCAAAGCAAACTGAAGATTCCACATGCCTTGGCCAATGAAGCGCGTTTGCGTGAAGGGCGGCTTTTTCTTAAACAGAACTGGGTGGAACAGGCAAGTTCGTTGTTTGGATTTGTGGCGATGGACGATTCCAGCCCCCTTTTGCAGCAGGAGGCACGAGTCGCTCTCGCTTGGCAGTCAGCAATCGAAAAGAACTGGGAGGCATGTGATTCGCTGATCGAGGAAACCGTGTATTCAAATCCGCTATACGAACATGATGACAGGGTGCTTCAACTGAAGGCTCAAAAAGCTATTGAGTTTGGCAATCCAAAAGCTGCTATAGAATTACTGAAAGACAGTGAAAGCCACGCTAGTCTTCAATTACTTGCTCGGGCATACGAAGCCGCAGAAAATCCAATTATGGCCGTGAGTGCTTTAAAGAAAGTTCATGACCTATATCCTGAACTTTCTCAATCCGTACGAGCCCTCTTTCAGGCAGCGGAAGTTTTCATGCGCAGCGGTGATTTTCTTGCCGCGGAGGCAGAACTTAAGCGACTACTGAACGATATTCCTGACGGCGAATCTGGCTCCGCTCTACACTGTCGATTGGGGTGGGTTTACCTGAATCTCAACCAGTATGAGAATGCGCTTGACGAATTTCGACGTCATTCAAATCCGGAAACCGTTAGCTATTTCAAACTTATGGAGGCCGAGGTCTTAAGGCGAATGGGGACGGAAGATGCGTTTAAACTCAGAAAAGCTACACAGGTTTTCAGCGACATTTCTTCGTTGCATCCACGTTCGCCCATTGCCCCGTTGGCCAAGCTAAAAGCAGCCCTAACAGAGATGGAAAGGGGAGATGGTGTTAATGCTGTCATCAGTTTGCGACAATTCCTGACCTTATATCCGAAAAATGAATTGGCGCCGATAGTCAATTTACTCCTGGCGGTAAATGATAAAGCAGGTGAGGGGCGCAAATACTTCGATAATATAATGAACTCAAATACAGGCGGAGTAATTTTTGATGCTGCCTTTACCGCCCTTCAAGGTGCGGATTTCAGAAAGGGCGATTACCAGGAAGTGATCAACCGCAGCATTTTGGTTGATCAATATGACTTAGAGGCGATGCTGAACAACTGGCAACGCGCATCCCGGCTATTGCTGGCCGAGTCAGCTTATTTTCTGGGACACTATGACCTCGCTCGTACCGAATATGACCGCGTTGCCGGTCATCTTGCTGACGACCTGGCCCAAAAAGCGTCCCTTGGAAGAGGCTGGTGTCTATTGCAGACCGGAAAGTTTGATTTGGCAGAGTCGACTTTCTTGGCGCTCCGGAGCCAACTGACCGGGCCGAATCAGGCACACGCATCCTTTGGGTTGGCGACGGTCATGTTCCGCACGAAGAGATACGGCGAAGCACTGGAGACCTATCCGGTGGACATTGAATCCAAAGACCAAAGCTTAGTTTCTTTAATCACCAAATCGTTGTTCCGAAAAGCTGAATGCTATTACCGTTTGCAAGACCATGCCCAGGCGATAAAAGTCTGGACTGATTTGGTTCGGAACTATCCTCAGGCCGACAACGCTCCCTTTGCCAAATACCAGGTTGCCGATACATACTTTCGTGCTGGTGAATTTGGAAAGGCGGACTCCACTCTACGGTTGCTCATTGAGCGATATCCAAACAGCACGGTGATACCTGAAAGCAGATTACGACTTGCTCAGTGCGCTTATAACAACAACAATTACACCCTGGCCGTGAAGAGATTTCAAAATTTTATTCAAGCATACCCAGAGAATGAAAAGACCAAAGATGCTCTTGATGGGATGAAGCTCAGTTATTATCAGATTGGCCAGACTCAACAGGCACTGGAGGCTCTGGAGAAGGTTGTACAGGAATTCCCCCAAACAGATCTCGCCGCCGATGCGAGATATAGTCTGGCTTCTAATTATATGCAGACGGGAAATCACCAGGCTGCCGTAGCAGCGTTTAAAGAGATTCTCACGCTTCATCCCAACTCATCTTATGCCATGGATGCCCAATTCAATCTAGCCAAGGCTTTGTTGGCCCAGGAAAACTACGAGTTCGCCAAAGGGGAACTCGAACGCTTTATGCAATATTTTCCAAATAGTCCACAGACCCCGGAGGCTCTTTATCTCCTTGGCGTATGCCATTTTAATCTGAACAGTTATCTGATGGCTACTGAATACTTCGACCGAATCTCGGCCCAATATCAAGACACCGAGTTTCTTGCCCATGCACTTCAGAA
>JAUXJX010000535.1 GCA_030624545.1 Bacteroidota bacterium
AAGCATCTACATTCATGGCCTGCTTCCGCTTGCCGAAGACATTACGAAGCTGCCGCGAGAAATCCAGCGACTGCTTAATCTGATAGGAGAATTGCTTCTCAATAACATCCCCAACGATGCTGATATCCGTTTCTTGCGGGCTGGGTATCGGTTGGCGGTCGTCCGGAATCGGTTCCGGTGGGACAAATTTACCGGTGCTGCAGCCCACGAAAATGATTGCAGAAAAAGCAACAAGAATGGAACACGAATTTCGATATAGGCTTTGTATTTTCATTTTAGCTAATTAAAAATTGTAAGTATCGATTAGCCACAGAACCACACGCCCGCCTGCGGGGACAGGGAATCACGCTAAATTTTCCTGTTTTTTCCGTGCAATTCTGTGTGATTTCGTCGCTAGCATTTTGTCAAATTCAATTATTCAAAACCAAATACAGCCGAATACCATCTTTACTCTTGCCTATTTCAAACTTCGTAATCAATCCGCCTGGTCCCCAGAGGCGAATACCGCCCCCGTAACCCACGTGGAAATCCTTTGTGTTGAACTCGTCGAAAATATCGTCGGCAACCTTTCCGGCATCAGCGAATAGAACCGCGTCGAGTAGTTGCCAGATGGGATAGCGGTATTCCAGGGAACCCATGATCATGTCGTTTCCACGAAAGCGCCCGCGGCTGAATCCCCGAACCGTTTCTTGCCGGCCGATTTCACTCAAATAGTAAAACGGGATCTTCTTATCAGACAAGGCTTCGGTAATTTCACCTGCAACGCGGAGCACGAGAACCCGATCGTAAAAAAGGTTTAGATAATGGGAAAAATCCAGGGAGGCCTTCCAAAATCCGAAATCGCTGTTCCCAATCTCATTGAACACACCTGCACCAAGGGACAACTCGACACCGCCGGTGGAATGGCCCGGATGATTTCTGCCATCGTAATGCAATGCCAATTGCAATTTGCTGAATTCCAGCTTCTTGGTAAGGCCCGGGAGGATCTCTTCGGTATATAGATTTGGGTCCGTGGTCGTGGGCAGTCTCTTGTCCTTGCCGTCCTGGATCTCGTCCGATTCATAGCCTGCAACGGCGTCAAACGTGAAGGACTCATTGCGCTCAAAACCCAGCGTGATCTCAGCCGAGGTTTGCCTGAAGGCGTAGTTACTCTCATTTTTTTCCAGCGACTCATTCCCCAGGCCAAAGAAAGACTCGTCACTCAGGAATTGGTAGCGAGCTAAGATGCCCGAATGCAAGGTAGAGCCAAGTTGAATGCCACGGATCAAGGCCTGATACCTCTGCCGCTGTTTTGGCCCTGCCGTTGCCTGCAAAGTCAGCTTGGAGCCATCGTTGAACAGGTCTCTCTGATAGAAGGAGATTCCCCCGCCGGTGAGCGCCGCATAGACCGGCATGACTCCACGGCGGCCATCATCGGAATTCAGCCAATCATTAATCCGATAAACGATTTTGCTTTCGTCGATATAACTGGCCAACGCCCCCGAACCCTCAAACACAATCTCGAAGGGCAAGTAAAGAAGCATGCCGGGAAATGAGACAATGGTCTCCCATGTCGATTTGCTTTTGCGCTTCTCGGGCTTGGGGCCATTGCTCTCGGACCCCTGATCTTCTTCGCTGGAGCCTTCTGTTTGGGCGAACGTAATCGGCGCGAATACGAAGAGAATAATGAGAAGGAATAAAAAGGATCTAGCTTTATGCCGTTTTAGTTTTGAATTCATTGGCTTTTTCTTGAACGAATCGACGGATCAAAATGAACAGACCAAGATAGCAGAATGCCACGAGAAACCACCCGAATTCCCCCAAAAAGTAAGATTCGAATTGGATTCCTCCTCCCATGGTTGAATCCGCAGGTTCTGGTGCAAGACTACTACGGCAAAAAAATAACGTAAGCCTTGCACAAAAGCAAGACATTTCGTGTCCATCTGAATTTTTTTCATGCCGGTAAAGGGGCCTTTCCACTCATCCCAAATCCTTCCTTGACAGACTTCACTGGGGTAGTCATCATACTACCGCGGTAGTCTTCCGGCTACCATATTAAGCCCATTTCACCATGACTACCTGCAAAGTCCGTCCAGACTTTATTTTCAATAAGAACCTAATTCTCAATGGGTTAGGAATGCATCAGACTTTGTTCTGTGCCCAATTCTTCTTGATGGCACTATTCTTGACAAAATCTAAAACAGAAACTGAAAATTGCGAAGGAGGCCCGTTCATGTCATTGTTCATAAGAAAAACAAACAGGTCGTCGATCCCGATCAGCAAGATGTTTCTTAGCCCAAAGCTCTTTGTGGTATTTGTCACCACCATGATGGTCTTGGCAGCCGACTGTGTAATGGCCAAATCTGAACGCGAGCGCGAGCGGTTAGTTGACCTGGTTCTTCAGCAGCTTTACACAGAGGAGTATGATAGTGCGCTTACAAGTTGTCTGAACATCCAGCAGTTGTGGCCGGAGGATCCAACCGCCAGCCTTCTACAATTAAGCATTTACCAGACGCAGATGCGGAATTATCGCGTTCGCATTTTTGAATCGGAATTTGACATGTTGATCAAGAGGGCGGCACAATTGGCCAAAAAACTGGTCCGAAAAAATCCGACGGCTGAATTCTTGTTTATGCAAGGTTCTGTTAGAGGTATGCAGGCGTTTCATCGCTTTAAGC
>JAUXJX010000033.1 GCA_030624545.1 Bacteroidota bacterium
GTTCCCCCCGTGGGGGTTCGAGTCCCCCCTTTCGCACGATTAATGTGGTTAACATATAAATTTTATTGTATAATCTTTTGGAGTTTGATTGAGTCTTGATTTTGACGAGAAATTGAGGATGTTTTGGATCCGATTATCAGGCAAGTAGACAGTCTTGTGCACGAGATGACGTTTACCATCATGGCTGAGGAGGTGGAGGAACAGACCCTGAGCGAATTGAAAACACTTCGCAAAAAAGCAACAATTCCAGGATTTCGAAAAGGAAAGGCGCCAATAAACGTCTTGCGGGCTCGCTACGGCAAGGATGTGGAAGAAGACGTTCGATTAGAGGTTACAAACCGCAAATTTCAGAAATTGATGGAAAAGGAGAGCTACAGAATATTGGGTGGCGGCGCCATAAAATCATACAAGCCACAGGAAAATGGGAATCTGGAAGTGGTGGTTGAGTTTCAAGTTGAACCTGAGATTGAACTGAAAAAGATTGATCAGCTCAGAGTGACAAAAGAAATCCATTCGGTTGATGAGGAAGACCTGGGTAGGGTTTTGGAAAACATGCGCGAGCGCCACGCAGTTATCGAACAGGTCGAAACGGGCGCGGAGCCGAATCATTTCGTTATGGCCGATTTTCAGGAGCTGGATGCCGGCGGAACACCAATCATAGGTCGAAAATTCGAAGATCGGCATTTCGCACTCGGCAGCGGGCTGTTTGGCGAGCTTTTTGAGGAACAAGTGAAGGGGGTAAAGAAGGATGATGTGAGAAATGTAGAAGTTGTATATCCGGATAATGAGAAACCAGGTACCGACAAAAGAGAATACTACCAGGTAACGGTTAAACGCGTTGAGAACAAAATTCTACCAGATCTCGACGATGAATTTGCCACCTCCATGGGGGATTACCAAAATCTTGACCAACTTAAAACTGCGGTTCGACTTCAATTAGAAAATGAGCTAGCCAACCGTGGAGAGGAGCAGGTGCTCGAAAACTTAATCGATGAAGTGATTAAGAGCAATCCCTTCGATGTGCCGCCCCTAATGGTTGACTATTACATGGATACCTGGTACGAAGATATCAAGAAAGAAGCAAAAGAAAAATTGGACGAGAATGAACTCAAAGAAAGAAATCGGCCCTTTGCGATTAGAAACATTAAATGGTATCTCATTCGGAACAAGCTGGTTGAGAAGGAAAATATTGAGGTAACTGACGCGAATATTAAGGGCTACATTAAAGATATCGCTCAAAAATCAAAAGTTGCCTTTACAGAAGTGGAGAAGTATTATACCGATCCGGGGCGGAGTGAAAAACTAAAAGACCAGATGCTGGAAAAGTTGGTCCTGGACCGGCTGTTGCGCACGGCCAAAGTAAAGGAGGTCAGGGGTTGGAAGGGGAAATCAAATTTGATAGAGACGGCATGATTGAGTGATGAGGTCATAAATGGGATTGGTTCCGATCGTTGTTGAACAAACGGGCAGGGGAGAGCGCGCATACGATATATTCTCCAGGCTCTTGAAGGAGCGCATCATATTCATTGGTTCACCAATTGACGATATAGTGGCAAATCTTGCGATTGCGCAAATGTTGTTTTTGGCGGCCGAGGATCCGGATAAGGACATATCTCTTTATTTGAACACACCAGGCGGTTACATTTCATCCGGTCTTGCGATCTATGATACTATGCAATATATCAAGCCTGATGTGGCGACCATCTGCATGGGACAGGCGGCAAGCATGGGCGCAGTTCTCTTGGCGGCCGGAGCCCGGGGCAAACGTTCGACGCTGCCCCATTCTCGCGTAATGATACATCAGCCGCTTGGCGGCGCGCAGGGGCAGGCTTCCGATATTGAAATCCAGGCAAAGGAAATTCTGACCTTACGACACACGATTAATGAGATTTTTGCTGATCATACTGACCAGTCATTGAAGAAGATCGAAAAGGACACGGATCGAAATTACTTTATGTCTGCCGAAGAAGCAAAGGAATACGGAATCGTAGATGAAGTATTGTTGAAGCCCCTCCAAACTGTTAAGAAAAAGTGAAAGAGAATGTCAGTTATGGCTAACTCCGACAAAGGCGAAAAACTCTATATTTGTTCATTTTGCAGTAAAAACTCGCAGCAGGTTGACGCGATTATTACCGGTCCTGGTGTTTTTATCTGCAATGAGTGCGTTGCCGGCGCAAATGAAATTCTACGAAGCGATATGAAGCGCCGGTCCATGTCGTCCAGGCAGGGCATATCCACACCGGAAGAGATTTACCTTGAACTTGAGCAATATGTAATCGGACAAAATAGGGCCAAGAAAACGCTTGCGGTAGCGGTTTACAACCACTACAAGCGAATTTCTTCGCAGAAGTATTATGAGGATAATCAATTAGAGAAGAGCAATATTCTTTTGATCGGCCCAACGGGACCCGGAAAAACCCTATTGGCGCAGACTCTCGCAAAATTTCTGAATGTGCCTTTTACAATTGCTGATGCGACGACTCTTACCGAAGCGGGTTACGTTGGTGAGGATGTGGAGAATATTCTGGTACGGCTATTACAAGCTGCGGATTATGATGTGGAACGGGCGGAGAAGGGCATTGTGTACATCGACGAAATTGACAAAATTGCCCGCAAAAATGGAAATCCCTCCATAACTCGTGACGTGTCGGGCGAAGGCGTGCAGCAGGCATTGCTCAAGATCCTGGAGGGAACGGTTGCGTCGGTGCCGCCAAAGGGCGGACGAAAGCACCCGGAGCAAAACCTGATCAATATCAATACAAAGAATGTCTTGTTTATCTGTGGCGGCGCATTCGAATGTATCGAAGACATAGTTGAGGCCCGCATCGGTGTGAAGACCATGGGCTTCAAAGCCGAGACAAAATCCAAAAAAGAGCGACGGATTGGAGAGTTGCTTCCGCTCGTGGAACCCGATGATCTGCTCAAATTCGGCTTGATTCCGGAATTGATCGGCAGGCTTCCAGTAATTTCGGTGCTCGATGAACTGGGTGACGATGCCCTGATGAAGATTCTTATTGAGCCCAAAAACGCCATAACCAAGCAATATATGCGCATGTTCGAGCTCGAGGGAGTAGAGCTAGAGTTTGAAAAAGGGGCTCTCGACGCCATCATTGCAAAATCACGCAACCGCGGTACCGGTGCCAGGGGGTTGAGATCGATCATGGAAGATTCCATGCTGGATATCATGTACGATCTGCCCTCCAACCGTGATGTGAAAAAATGCATCATCACCCGGCAAGTTGTGGAGGCCAAGGGTGATCCAATTTACGAGTATCGAACGGTGAAAAAGCGGGCCTCTTGATGTCGGATTGGTTGATCCCAGCTGTGCTGCATGGCCGGAAAGAATATTACTTCTAGAATAGCCCCCTGTTTTCTCAGAATATAATCTTGTTTTTGAAGAAATTTTGGAGCCATGGTTCGAATTAAGCGCGACGATATTATCATAGAAGTAGAGGATAGACTTCCCATACTTCCCCTCAAGGAAACAGTCATTTTCCCCTACATGATCTACCCTCTTTTGGTGGGCCGGGAATCTAGCATAAAGGCTGTCCAGGAAGCACTCATGCACGAGAAACTGGCTCTTCTCGTTGCCCAGAGAGATACCATGAAGGAGACCCCTTCACGAAGCGATCTATTTCGCGTAGGTGTGGTCGCCCGAATTCTTCAAATCTTGAAATTACCCAATGGGCTTGTCAAAATTTTGGTGGAAGGCTTGGTCCGGGCAAGAATCAAGCGCTATATTCCCCACGGAGAATTCCTGCAGGCGCGTTTCGAAGTAATTCCTGAATATCCTCATGTCACCGCGAAAAATGAAGCGGCACTTCGACATGTGATTTCCCTTTTTAAGGAATATGTCCTGTTGAATCGGGATATCCCTGATGAATTGCTTCTGTCGGTGGAAGCGCTTGACAATGCCCAGCGTATTACTGATTTTGTGGCCGCACACGTGCCAAAGAGACTCGAGGAAAAGCAGCATCTTCTGGAGGCTTTCAACGTAGAAGACGAACTTTTCATGTTAGCCGAAATGCTCCAATCGGAGAAGGAGATATTGGAGCTTGAGCGGAATATTGATGATCAGGTTCGCCAGCGCATGCAGGGCTCCCAGCGTCATTTCTACCTGCAAGAACAGCTACGCGTAATAAGGCAGGAGTTGGGTGATGAAGAGGAAGGCTACAATGACGTTCACGTCTTGGAAGAAAAGTTGGCGAAGGCAAAACTTCCTCAAGAGGCCAAGGAAAGGGCGAAAGAAGAGTTGGATAAACTCCGCTTTACATCGCCCATGTCGCCTGAATACACGGTTATTCACAATTACCTTGATTGGCTGGTTGCCATGCCCTGGCACAAGCGTACAAAAGACAATCTTGACATTAGGGCCGCACAGAAAATATTGGATGAAGATCACTACGGTCTGAAAAAACCGAAAGAACGAATCCTGGAACACTTGGCAGTCCTGAAATTGAAAAAGCGGGTGAAAGGACCAATACTCTGTTTTGTCGGACCACCGGGTGTGGGAAAGACATCATTGGGCAAATCGATTGCGCGTGCCTTGAACCGCAAATTTGTGCGGGTGTCCCTTGGCGGCATCCGTGATGAGGCGGAAATTCGCGGCCACCGGCGAACCTATATCGGGTCCATGCCCGGCCGTATCATTCAATGCCTGAAAAAGGCCGGCACCCGAAATCCCGTGTTTCTCCTGGATGAAGTGGACAAAATGAGTATGGATTTTCGCGGCGATCCATCTGCTGCTTTGCTGGAGGTACTAGACCCCGAGCAAAATCGCAATTTTAGTGACCACTACCTCGAAGTGGAATTCGACCTTTCCGATGTTTTGTTTGTGACTACGGCGAACGTGCGTCACAATGTTCCGGATCCCTTGCTGGACCGTATGGAGACAATTGACCTGCCCGGCTATATGGAGTATGACAAGTTGGAAATCGCCCGCTATCATTTAGTCCCAAAACAGGTGCAAGAAACAGGAGTGGGCGCCAAGAGTGTGAAATTCTCAGATTCAGCAATTCTCGATATTATCCGCAAGTACACACGGGAAGCCGGCGTGCGAAACCTTGAACGTAACATTTCAAATATTTGCCGCAAAGTAGCCAAAGAAATCGTCATGAATTCAAATGGCAAACAATATTTGATAACGGGAAAAGGTCTGAAAGGCTATCTCGGAGTTGCAAAGTACACCGAGAGGATGGCGGTAGAAGATGATCAAATTGGCAGCGCTACCGGACTGGCGTGGACTGAATTTGGCGGTGATCTTCTGCAAATAGATGTGACGTTGATGAAGGGGAAGAGCGGACTTACGCTGACGGGCAAGCTGGGCGACGTGATGAAGGAATCGGCCCAGGCCGCGCTGAGCTACATCCGGTCTAATACCGGCAAACTGGGTGTGGAAGCCAAGTTCTTTGAAGGAAAGGAAATTCACGTGCACATTCCCGAGGGTGCTATTCCAAAGGACGGTCCATCCGCCGGGATAACCATGGCTACCGCGATGGTTTCTGCACTCACCAAGAAGCCTGTTTCCAAAAGCATCGCAATGACCGGTGAGATTACACTGCGCGGAAATGTACTGCCAATTGGCGGCCTTACCGAAAAGCTTTTGGCTGCACGCCGCTCCGGGATTCACCAGGTGATTATTCCGGAGGAAAACCGTAAAGATCTGGAGGAAATTCCAAAACGTGTCCTGAGAGGGCTCGATCTCATATTCGTGAACAATATGGAGGACGTCTTTTCTAAGGCGTTTGTCGACGGACAGCCGAGGCAGCCGGCCCAAAAGGGCAAATGAAAACCTACCATGCAGAATTTGTCCGTGCTGTTCACAGTCCGGCTGATTTCCCTCGTGATAATCTTCCCCAGATTGCCTTCGCTGGCCGCTCGAACGTCGGCAAGTCCTCAATGATCAACTGCCTTCTTGCTCATAAGAATATCGCCCGTATTAGCTCACACCCCGGCAAAACCCGCACAATCAATTTTCTGCTGATCAATCGCAAATTCTATTTTGTTGATTTGCCGGGCTATGGATATGCGAAGGTGTCCAAAGCAGAAAGGCAGCAATGGAAGCGGCTCATCGAAAGCTATCTGATCGAAAATCAGAATCTCAAGGCTTTAATTCATATTATAGATTCGAGAATCGGGCTCACTGAACGGGATGAGGAAATGCTCCTGTTTTCACAAGGGATCGGCCTGAAAACCTTAATCGCCGCAACCAAAATAGACAAACTGAAGCAGAGTGATAAAGTGAAACAGCTGCGAGGAATCGAAAGCCGACTAAGTGAATATTCCCTGACCGAATACATACCCTTTTCTGCCAGAACAAAACTGGGCCGAAATGACTTTCTCCGCTGGATTGATGATTGTTTGGGATCATAAGAGTAATCAAACCATAGTAATTCCTCTGAGGATACTTGTCGAAGGACTTTGAGTTCTTTGCGGCAGATATTGAAGGAATGTCATGAAACCAAGACTATACACTCCTGGGCCCACTCCGGTTCCGGAGCAGGTCAACTTGAAGATCATTGAACCGGTGATTCACCACAGGACGAAGGAATTCCGGGACTTATTCGCACGCATTCAATCCGAGTTACAATACGTCTTTCAAACGCAAGAAGACGTATTTGTTCTGGCATCCTCGGGCACCGGCGCGATGGAGGCCGCGGTGGCGAATTGCCTCAGCCGGAGCGATAGGGCGCTTACTATCGAAGGAGGAAAATTTGGCGAAAGGTGGGGTGAGCTCTGCGAGGCCTATGGCATTGCGGTCCATCGATATAAACTTGGATCGGGGCGTTCCTGCAAACCGAAGGAACTGGAAGAACTGCTTCGGAGGGATCCAGGCTATGATGCCATTTTTCTTACCCATTGTGAAACCTCAACATCAGGCGTTCTTGATCTGCAGGCAGTAGCAGAAGTGATTCACAGGAATTCGACGGCTTTAATCGTCGTCGACGGCATCACATCCGTGGGGGTTCTTCCCATGAAGATGGATGAGTGGGGAATCGATGTTGTGGTTTCCGCTTCGCAGAAGGCGTTTAGATGTCCCACAGGACTGGCCTTTATCGCTTGCAGCGAAAAGGCCTGGGCGGCGGTTGAATCTTCAGACCTGCCTCGCTATTATTTTGATATGCGCAAGATGAAGGGTTCTCTGGCAAATCAAAATACTCCTTTTACGCCCGCCACGTCCCTTCTCTTTGGACTGGATGAAGCCTTGAAAATGATGCATGATGAAGGAATCGGGAACATCTGGGAAAAACACAGAATGCTAGGCGCCGCATTCCGCTCGGCTGTGGAAAGCCTGGGCCTGGAGATTTTTTCCGAAAATCCATCGGATTCGCTAACCGCCATAAAAATTCCCGATTCTTTATTAGAACAAAACCTGGTCCGACTCTTAAAGGACAAAGGCTGCGTGGTTGCCGGCGGGCAAGGGGAACTAAAGAATCGGATTTTTCGCATTTCTCATATGGGTTATTGCAATGCGGATGATCTATCGGCCGTTTTGAGTGCGTTGGAAGAAGTGCTGATTTCGTGTGGGTGGTCAGTCAAGCCGGGAATGGCGGCGGCGAAATTTCAACAGATGTTGACATCAGATTCAGGAAATGCTTGAACCCTGAATCTCATCCGGGATTGCTCGTTTTTCCGTTGAGGCTTATGTGACAGACCAAACCAAAGAGACGCTGATTCCTTTTCGCGAAGACACACTTCGTATTAAAGTCGGCAGTGATCAAAACAAACGATTCGGCCTGATTTTAGGCCATGGCGCGGGAGCCGGTTTTGATTCTCCTTTTATGCGTTATTTCTTCACGCGTCTATCGGAATTAGGAATTCTCGTAACCCAATTCAACTTTCGCTACAAAGAAGCTGGCCGAAAGGCGCCGCCGCCCCGGAATGCGCTGGAATCAGAATATCGTGCAATCATCGAGTATTCTCTGAATAATATTTATGGCGACTTTCCTCTGTTTATCGGAGGAAAATCGATGGGCGGACGCATCGCGAGCTATATTGCGGGCGAATATCCTGAAGTCAAAGGACTGGTATTTCTCGGATATCCACTTCATCCGCCGGGCAAGCCTGCCACAGACCGCGCAGAGCATCTCTACGGGCTTAAGAAGCCAATGCTTTTTGTCTCCGGATCGAAGGACCGCCTGGCAAATCTTAATTTGCTCAAAGATACGGTTGCGAAATTGGGAAAATTTGGCAAGCTATATTTGATTGAAGGGGCGGATCACTCATTGCAGATGCCGAAAAAGGCAGCAGTTACGACGGAAGAAGTGTGGAATCGTTCGTGTGAGGAGACTGTGAATTGGATGGAGAGATGTTAAACTCGAAACCACATATCTCACCCTCCTTGGCACTCCAGGGACTAGTTATGGTCAAGAAAAATATAACCGCAGAGGCCGCTCGCCGAGGTTTCCACATAACATGAATAGACTCTGCATGCTCTACGATCCTTTTCTCGCCTCATCCGGAAAATCTCTGTATAGCGCAAAAGTCGTGTCCTTAACGGCGTTGTAAACCGCCTGATGCAGCCTTTCGATTTCTCCCTTGCGAGCGGCGACATGTTGAAAGGTCTTTTCGAGCTGTGACAAATCATTTACCAGGATGGAGATGTTAAACTCTCCCAATTCAGACGGCCCGAATCCAAGCTTGCGCCTGGTTATTTGAAAGCCGTTGATACGCCCATCTTCTTGTAATTGCCCCAAATATTGATGTACATTTTCGCAGAAATCCAGATCTTTTGAACTTTCTTTCAAGTTACACCAGATTTGATAATAGTCCATTTTCCACATCCTTGGTTTTCTTTTCTAAATTCCGCGACTTTAAACGAGATAAAGGTGTCCTGTTGATCCCTGTCTGCCAACAGCAGGCTGTTTCAGATTCGTTTTTAGTGGGTCCACCCTTCGACTCCGCTCAGGATGGACGCTCTTGGAAATAAAGATTTGCTATAGCCACCCTGAGCGGAGTCGAAGGGTGGATAGCTATCAGATTCATTCTGCAACACCCTGCAACAGGCAGGCCGTATATCCTGTCTAAGAATTGGTTACCCTCAATCGAATCCAAATTATATTGCGATAAGGTAGCCAGACAGCGACTCCGAATCAAGAAAAATCTAGTCTTTTTGTGGAAAGAGGTTGGAGATTTCTCTTGTTATTAGTTGAAAATACATATATATTTTTTCTCAACTTAGAGAGCTCGAACAGCCGGGTATTCGTACCATAATCCTGGAAAAACTCTGTTGTGAACCGCTGATGAACAAGCCATATTCTCTTTTGATTTTTTCTCTTTTGCTGATTGTGGGGTGCGCAGCCACCCGACAACAGCCTGCCATTGAAGCCGCTTCTGAAGAAGCGATCGCCAAAAAAAATACCACCGAATATAACTCCAAGGCCGTTTCTCGCTATATGGATGGAGTGCTCGCCGGGAATAACGGTGACTGGGGGAAAGCCTTTCTCGCATTCCAGGAAGCAGCTCTATTCGATCCGAATTCGGCTTCCATCCTCAGATCCGTCGCGGAAGCCTATGTGAACTTGGGCCGCGTTGACGCGGCAATTCTGACCCTCGAAAAGTCTATCGAGCTGGAGCCCCAGGAAAAGGACGGCTACCAGATGCTGGCTGACTTATATACAAAAGCCCGGCAATTTCAAAAGGCGCTTAGCCAATATGAAAAGCTCCGTGACCTGGATCCAAACGGCCTTGAAACCCGGTACAAATTGGCTAACCTCTACCTGCTTTTAGGAAGAATTGATGCGACCATTGCCGAATATCACGAGATCTACCGGCTGGAAAGGTTCAAGCCTGAGATATTGATGAGAATTGGCGAGTTGCATCTGCAAACAAAAGACTTCGAAAAGGCGGAGCAAAACTTTAAGGATGTGGTTGACCAGGAACCGAATAATGAAGATGCGTACCTCGGGCTGGGAACCACCTATATCCTGCAAAAAGACACGGCCGCCGCTGTGTTGCTCTATGAGCAGGCGCTGAAGCAGGACGTGGGATTCGACAAGATTCGCGATAGTTTAGCGGATATATATACGTCCCGGGAAAGCTGGGATGATGCGCTTCAACTATTTGAGGGAGCCGGCGAGGAGATCTCGAATAA
>JAUXJX010000413.1 GCA_030624545.1 Bacteroidota bacterium
ACTTTCATGGTCCGGAACCCTTCGCTGGCTGGGAAAATGGTTTTCTCCGGCTCTTGTAAGTGGCATCCAGGTCGGCATAGGTTTGATTCTCGCCCACAAGGCCATTGAGTTGGCGATTAGCCAGGGATTATTCCTCGGCATGGTGAATTCTTCCATGTGGCTCAATGTCCTCATCCTTCTATCGGTTCTACTCATTCTCGGCTATTTTCAATTCTACAGAAAAACTCCCATAATACTGCTCCTAATATTCGGCGGACTTGCTATTTCATTCATGTTCGGATCCCCAGCCAGGCCAGAAGTATCGGGCGGCGCTGCATTTGCCTTTACCGTCCCTCAATTCTCATTTTTGCTGAACAGCCTGGTGTTACTCATTCTTCCGCAAATTCCACTTACAATTGGAAATGCCGTGTTTGCCGCCTCCGATGCCTGCCACTCATTTTGGCAGGACCGCTCCGAGAGGGTTAACCCCTCCAGGCTTGGTTTCTCTATTTCCTTAAACAACATATTTATTGGCTTACTCGGCGGATTTCCCGTCTGCCATGGCGCCGGCGGGATTGCGGCTCATGCTCAATTTGGCGGAAAGTCCGGAGGGACCACGATGATAATGGGTAGCATTTTGATCCTTGTAGCGGTCGTGAGTCCGATCACCGGCTTTCTTTTCCTCATTCCTATTCCAATTCTTGCTGCCATGCTGCTGTTCGACAGTGGTCGTATGGTTGCGCTGATTCAAAGGCTCAATCAGAAAATCGATCTATTGATCGCAATCATAGTGGGCATTTTGTCCTTCGCGACCAAAAATCTCCTCATTGCGGTTCTTGTTGGATTCTTTATCGAGCAGCTCTATCGGCTTTATCAGAAGAATTATGCCAGATTACGACAGGCCGAAGAATGATTGACGTCAGCCCGAAGTCCAAAACGCTCAGATATGCCAAGGCTTGCGGTTCGATTCGTGCCGGCGAGCCAACCATCGATTTGGTGCGAAGTGGCAAAGTTCCAAAGGGCGATGTGCTAGAGGTGGCACGGAGCGCCGGAATAGCGGCCGCGAAGCGGACATCGGAATGGATTATCTTTTGTCATTCGCTGCCATTGGATTGGGTTGATCTTTCCTTTGAGATAGAATCGGAGCGCATCACGGTATCTGCAGAGGTAAAATCGATCTGGAGAACAGGGGTCGAGATGGAAGCCCTGACTGCAGTTTCCGCGGCTCTGCTGAACATATATGATATGCTAAAGCCGCTAGATGACCATCTCGCAATTTCCGACATCAAATTGGTCCAAAAGAGGGGAGGGAAGTCTGATTTTACTGATGAATTTGACAAACCTCTCCGGGCGGCAGTCCTGGTTGTTTCGGATGGCACCTTTGCTGGCAAGCGGGAAGACAGGTCCGGCAAAATAATCAAGAGCTTCCTGCAGGACCAGCCGATCGAGGTAGAGGTTTATGACGTGTTGCCGGACGAAGAGGATCAGATCAGCGCGAGATTGATGGAACTGGCGGATAATGATAAGTTCGATTTAATTTTCACGACCGGAGGTACAGGGCTGGGACCGCGGGACGTTACACCCGAGGCCACAGCCGCTGTAATCGAAAAACCGATTCCGGGCATTGCCGAGGCCATTCGCAAGCATGGCAAAGATCGAACCCCGTATGCGATGCTGTCTCGAGAGTTATGCGGCGTCCGCGGCCAATGTGTAATTGTCAATTTTCCCGGTAGTTCGAGGGGCGCACAGGAGAGTCTTCAGGCTATTTTCCCCGGCCTCCTCCATGTCTTTTCAATGATTCGTGGCGGCGGCCACTGAAAATTTATCGGTCCTCTTAGCCTCGAGTAAATCGCAATCCATTCATTGTGACATATGGCGAATCAACCAAAGAAATTGCTTTCAGTTGCCGAGGCCGAGGCCATCGTTAGGAAAAGCGGGGCTGGGCGGAAGATCGAAGCCGTGCCCCTGCTTGAGGCGCTCGGCAGGGTCATCGCCGAGGACGTTGTTGCTCCTGAGCCTTCTCCGCGCTTCACAAATAGCGCGATGGACGGCTTTGCGGTTCGCTGGGAAGACGTGCAATATGCCGAAGCGGCTCGTCCGGCAGTTCTTACGATTATTGGAGAGAGCCAGGCCGGCGCGCCATTTGACGGGATAATTGAGACGGGCAAAGCCGCGCGCATAAACACGGGGGGAATGCTTCCGGAAGGAGCCGATACGGTAGTTCCCATTGAAGACGTCGAAATTCAATCCAACTCGGTCAGAATTTTGGCGGCAAAAAAGCGGGAGCAGAACGTACGTTTCGGTGGAGAGGAATTCGAAAAGGGTGAATCAGTGCTAAAGAAAGCAAGCGTCATGGGTCCCGCTCATCTCGGCCTGTTGTCGTCGCTTGGAATCTCATCAATCAACGTGTATATTCGGCCACGCGTGGCCCTGGTTGTGACCGGGGCTGAACTGATTTCGTTCCCCGATCCCGTCAAACCCTGGCAAATTCGGGATTCGAATAGGGTCATGCTATCTGCTCTCGTAATGCAAGCGGGCGGCTTTGTTGTGTTCAGTGAACGGGTTGGAGACGATTTGGAAGAAACCTGCAAGGTGCTGCAGTCCGCAGTCGAGAAGGCTGAAATAATCGTGTTTTCCGGAGGTGTGTCGGTGGGCCCCCACGACCTCGTTAAGCCGGCAGCACAGAAACTGGGATTCAAGACACTCTTTTGGGGCGTCAGTCAGCGGCCGGGCAGACCGCTTTTCTTTGCCAGACGGGAGGATGCTCTGCTCTTCGGGTTACCGGGGAATCCCGTGTCCGCCATCATGTGTTTTCTTTATTATGTTCAGCCAACAATTCGGCATCAATTTGGCTTAGCTGAAACTCGTAGATCCGTGACTGGAAAAATGGCCGAAAGCGTCCGGAATCCCATTAGACGTTCCCAGTTCTTTCGTGTTTTTGTTGATGGGGCCGGCGGCGATGTGCCCCTTGTGTATCCTCTTGCCAGGCAGGCATCACATATGCTTACGTCGGTAACCGATGCGAATGGATTTATTTTTCTCGATATCGATGCCAGGCTAAGCGAAGGCGATGAGGTTGAGGTCAATCTTTTCCCCTGGGTCGAACTTTGAGCCTGGCGCTTCCTAGGACAACTGATGAGAATGCAGGAATCTTATGCAGGTCGAAGTTAAATTCTTTGCCATTTGCCGCGAGATTGCCGGCACTGATTCGATGAAGCTGGAATTACCCGATGGGGCAACGGACGATGATTTCTGGCAGAAAGTG
>JAUXJX010000482.1 GCA_030624545.1 Bacteroidota bacterium
AACAGGATTCCGCTCATTTTGGTGCTAGGTATTCTAGTCGCGGCTCCATCCTCTGCTCAAAACGTCATGCAGGCCATTAGCGATTTGGGCATCATCGACTGGTCGGAGCATGTCATTCGCGTGGCGGGCAGGAGCGTTGAGGATTCGGCGGCGGCACTTTCCATTCGAAGAGCCAGGGCAATAGAAGATGCCAAAAGGGACGCTTATGAAAAGCTGGTACAAATCACAAAAGGGATAAGAATCAACGGCGAGCTGCTCGCAGCGGAAATGTTGCAAGACAACGAGGAACTGTCCCGGAGCCTGGCATCTGTCACGCGGCATTTCACCGTGGAGGAGATTAAGCGCCTGCCGCTTGACGGGATCGAAGTTTCGATTAGTTTTGACATGCTCGGCGGATTGTCAGATATTTTCATGCCCAAAGAGCCTGGTACGGGAATTCTGATCGTTCCCCCAGGGCCGCTATGTCCCCTCTGCGGCCGGCTCTGGCCGGAAGGGAAGCCGGCGCCGGCAGGAATCAATCTCATAACACCGGGTGATACGACAGATACAGCCTTCAGCGGCCTCATTGTTGATACCCGCGGCCTGAGGCTGGAGCCCGCGCTTGCGCCAAGAATATTCGACCAAGATGGCTACGAGGTCTATGGAACCCGCTTTGCCAACCGGGGAAATGGCGTGGAAGTTGGTCTGGTCGTTTATGCGTCAAATGTGGAACCAGTGACCAGGCTGGAGCGAGTTGGGGAGAATCCTCTTCATGTCAGAGCAATTGCCGTTGGCGGAGAATATGCGGCGGACCTGGTAATCGCAAATGGCGACGCGAGGATTATCCATGCGGCCTCTTCCGGCATAAATTTTCTTGCAGAGTGCCGCGTCATCATCATTGTGGATTGATTGTGCTGCACAGGGGCATGTCCGTTTGGTTCTTGTTTTTTCATATCGGTGATAATCCGTGGTTAGGAAAGTTTCTACACCTCCAGCACATCATTTCAATAGATCCCCGCCTAATGCGTGCGGGAATGACAGGTATGGGGAAGGCGAGAATAGACTCTGCAACATGCTGACAGGCAAGCGCAGGCGGATATCAAAAGGGTGCATCGAATCGAATCAGGAAAATATATTTTGTGATTAACTCCTTGAATTCATAAACTTGATGTATTCATTGGATGGCAGGGAACATCAGGATATACATAACTGTTCACCTAATTTAGTAAACAACATCCTTATGGAGAAATGGCAAGACTGTGTCCGGCCGGAATAAACAACTACCCACGGTGGCCATCATAGGCCGACCCAATGTGGGGAAGTCGACGCTCTTCAATCGATTCCTTAGAAGGCGGCTTGCCATTGTGGACGACGCGCCAGGCGTGACGAGGGATCGAAATTTTGGTCAGATGGAATGGAGCGGGATCCCTTTTCAATTGGTGGATACGGGCGGATACCTGCCCGGCTCTCCCGATGTTTTTTTATCCGGCATCCGGGAGCAGGTGCAGCAAGCGCTACAGGAGTCGGATCTTCTGCTGTTTGTCACGGACGTTCAGGACGGCGTCACGTCGATAGATCAGGAAATCGCTGAGATGCTCCTAAAGGCGGACCGGCATTTGGTCCTTGCCGTGAACAAGGCCGATAGTCCAAAACAGGAAGAATCAATCTATGACTTTTATTCTCTCGGCCTGGGCGAGCCTCTGCCGGTATCTGCCGAGGCCGGCCGCGGTGTGGGTGATTTGTTGGACAAAATCATCGAAAAGCTTCCGCGCAAAGCGTCTGGCGAGGACGAAAACGGAGTTGTGAACGTCGCAGTCGTGGGTAAGCCGAACGTGGGCAAATCATCGTTCGTAAACGTTCTTTTGGGTGAGAACAGGGTAATGGTGACAGAGATTGCCGGTACAACAAGAGACGCCATCGATTCGCGCTTCAGGGCCTTCGGCCATAATTTTATCCTCATAGACACGGCAGGAATTCGGAAAAGATCCCGCGTAAAAGACAATGTTGAATATTACAGCGTGGTTCGCTCTATGAGAAGCATAGATCGCTCCGATATAACTATTGTATTAATAGACGCCATCGATGATTTCACACATCAAGACAAGGCGGTAGTTGCAGAGGTAGTCGCGCACAAAAAAGGTGTGGTGCTGGCGGTCAACAAATGGGATCTTATCGAAAAATCGGAGAAAACGCTGCAGACTTACGAAATGAATCTGCGGGAACAACTTGGCAATCTCGCTTATATTCCCATCATGATGATTTCCTGTAAGCACAATTTGAGGGTGCATCAAGTGATTCAAGTGGGATTTTCCGTGTACAAGGAGCGCAATAAACGAATACCGACATCTCAAATTAATGATGCTTTGGGCGGCATACTGCGAGATTCGCCTCCCCTGGTAAAGGATGCAAGACCCATAAAAGTTCATTATATTACGCAGGTCGGCACATCACCTCCTGTTTTTGCGCTGTTCACAAATCGTCCCAGGGCGATAGCAACCAACTACAGGCGCTTTTTGGAGAGGAAAATTCGCGAGAACTTCGGATTTATGGGAGTGCCGATAACTTTTGTCGCTCGCAAAAAATAAGGCTTTTTGAATGATGAATCGATGCGCCTTCGTTGTGCTGTTGATACTTGTTTTGGTCTTGGCAGGAAACGTTAACCATTCGCCGGCGAGCGATAACAAGATCGAGCAGGGTTTTGTCCAGGGCAGGATTTCCCAAATTGAAAGGGCGGTACTGTTGGGATACCAGCTCTTTTCCCCGGACAGGCTGCCGCCCCAATACCTGCCGGAATCTGATGAAATATTGAAGTGCGGCACGAGCATTGTCGCTGATTTGCGCCAGAATTGGAACCGCCTTAGCCCGGAGGATCGTAATTTCTTTTCTGCCTATCTTAGCCGCCCAAGACTGCCACTAGACTACGTTAGTCCAACAGGCCTTTTCAAATTACA
>JAUXJX010000393.1 GCA_030624545.1 Bacteroidota bacterium
AAGTGGATCAGCCGCCATTCTAGACATCGCGATAACCTTGAAGGATCTGACAGACTCCGGTAGATTGCCCCGGCCCCGGCGGTCATTGCGGTTTATCTGGGTGCCGGAATGGTATGGCGCCATGGCCTATATCGACGCCCATGCCGAGATGAAAGGGCCGGAGTTGGGTGGAAAATTTCTGGCAAATCTGAACATGGACATGGTGGGCGAAAATCTCGAACTGCTCCACTCCAAGCTGATCTTGACGAGGACGCCGGATTCTATCCCGTCGGCGGTGAATGACGTGGTCGCCAATATGGCAGCGATGGTGGACCGCATGAATATTCGCACGCCGCGCGGAAGTCTTTCCTCCTTTAATTATCGGGTCACTCCATACAGCGGCGGCAGCGACCACATGATGTTCATCGACCGCAAAATACCGGGCATCATGTTTGGCCACTCGCCGGACTATACCCATCATACATCAGAGGACACACCGGACAAGGTTGATCCGGTTGAGCTGGAACGCTGTGAGGTGATCGCCACAGGAACCATGTGGTACCTTGCCAATCTTGAGCCGGACCAGGCTGAAGATTTGGCGTATTTTGTTGCGGCCAATTCTGCGCAGAGATTTGGAAACGCGGCAAGAGAAGCTTATGGCCGGATTGTTGACTCGGATAACGGCGATGTATCCATCGCTTGGGCTGAGGCGCAGAACCGGATAGACCATGCTTTGAATCGGGAAGTGAAGGCGATATCATCTGTGCTTTATTTCAATCATTCTGATAATGTTGAGCAGACAGTCAACTGGCTCGGCGATCGACTGCGGCAGCAGCATGAAGGAGTTTCGGAAAGACTGGAAATGCGGGCGAAGTCGAAAGTGGCCGGTACAAAAATGGCGGAAGCGAAAATAGATCGCCGGGTTCCGGTTCGCGTAACGCGCGGGCCGCTGGATTTTGATCTGCCGGAAAGCATGCTTTCGGCTGCGGAAGCGAAATGGTATCGGTCGAAGGAATTTAACCTCAGTGGCAACCAGCGTTTTGAGCTCGTAAATTTCATCGACGGCAGGCGCAACATCAGCGCGATTCGCAATGCCCTCAGCGGCGAGTTTAAGCCTGTTGGCATCGAAGTCGTGGCACGATATGTAGAAGATCTGGTAAAGGTTGGGGTAATGGAATGGAAGTAGGCATTACACTTCATGAACCTTAAGAACGACAGCCTTTATTATTTCACCACGGATTAACACGGATTAATCACGGATCAAAAAAAGACGACTCAAGATTTCATTTTTGAATTTGTATTTAAGCTTACCGAAACTTCGAACATGCAGGAATCTAAGAAGCGGAAAAGATTTTCAGCACTCAAGAATTCGGTTGACCGGATACAGCGAAGAATACGAAATTTGCAGAAGAGAAGCGCTCGCTATTCCTGGACAAGGTTATTGATTGCCCTATTCGGTGTTGTCGCAGCCTATCTTACCTTTAGCCTGGGACCGGGTTGGTTGGGTTGGCTTGTAATTGGGCTTTTTGTCACGATATTTGCCATGGTTGCCCATTACCATCGCCTGGTTATTGAAGGTATCACACGGCACAAAACCTGGCTGCAAATCAAGTCCAACCACATTGCTCGCATGAAATTGGATTGGGACAGAATTCCGGCTCCAAAAATCAAAACAAATAAGCCCACTGATCCAATTGCTAAGGATCTAAATCTAACAGGTCCAAAATCTCTGCATCATCTAATTGATACGGCGGCAACCTATGGCGGTAGCACACGGCTTCAATCCTGGTTTCTTGGCAAAGACTATGAGCCTTCCCAGGTGTATTCAAGACAAGCTTTAGTCCGAGAGTTGGAGCCTTTGTCAAATTTCAGAGATCGAATCGCTTTAAATGCAGGCCTTGCTGAAAAGGAGGACAAGGAGACCTGGCAAGGTGAGTCAATATTGAGGTGGCTGGAAACGCATCCGGCCCGTCTGCCTGGAAAACTGCTGATCTTCTTGGGCTCAATGGCAGTGGCAAATATTGTCTTTCTGATTCTACACTTATTATCCCTTGTGCCGGCCCTTTGGCTGTTTACGCTATTTTTATATTCAGCAGTTTATCTTTTTAACTATCAGATTGTCACGTCTTCATTTGATGATGCCCTGGATTTGGAAAAGATGTTGAGAAAGTTGGTAGCGGTGCTGAATTGCCTCGAGAAATACCACTATCATTCCAAGCCGCAGCTGGCAAAACTCTGCGAACCTTTTTGCACAACAAAGAAGCAGCCCTCGAATTATTTGAAGCGGATTAGAAGAACAGTCGCTGCTGTTGCACTCAAACAGAATGATATATTGTGGTTATTACTGAATTTGATTGTGCCATGGGGTCTGTTTTTCACATATCAACTGAATCGTTACAAATTACATATGAAACCATTACTTGTTGAATGGCTGGATCGTTTGTACGAGTTGGAAGCTCTGAACTCACTTGCAAATTATGCATATCTAAATCCCGGCTTCGCCTATCCAGAATTTGTTGATCAATCGGATTTAAGCGATCATGTTGTTTTTGGCGGTTTTGGATTAGGACATCCGCTTCTCCCGGATGAAGACAGAAAAACGAACGATTTTTCTTTTCGAAGCATAGGCCATATCGGCATAATCAGCGGCTCCAATATGTCAGGCAAAAGCACTTTTCTAAGAACTCTTGGAGTGAATTATATCCTCGCCTACGCTGGAGGACCTGTTTGCGCAACAGCCTTTCAAACAATTCGATGTCGAATTTTCACCTGTATTCAAGTAAGCGATTCCGTTAATGACGGCATTTCATATTTCTATGCCGAAGTAAAGCGACTGAAATCCCTGCTCACGGAGCTCAAGAAAGATCATGAATGGCCGTTGCTATTTCTGATTGATGAAATCTTCAAAGGAACCAATAATCGCGAACGGATGATCGGAAGTCGGGCTTATTTGCAAGAGCTGGCTAAAGGCAGAGGCGTCGGCTTAATCGCTACTCATGATTTGGAATTGGTGGAGCTGGCTGACAAAATTGATGGCCTATACAATTATCATTTCAAGGAAGAGGTATTTAACGGCAAAATGGTCTTTGATTATGAACTACGCCCGGGTCCCTGTCCGACAAGCAATGCATTGAAAATTATGCAGATGGAAGGATTGCCTACTTGAATTATGCTTACCAATAAAGTCTTGACATTTTGGGTAAATTTTATCATTTTGGTTCGGCTGTCAATGACGGCAATCCCGAGAGTATTAAATCTTAAATAGAATGGATACTGATTTTTATACACCCATATTTGGCACTCTGCGAATGTCGAGTATGGGCTTTTTTGTTGCTCATCTATTCGGTGATTTCAGTGATTGATAAGCTCTGGCTGGAGAATTATGACGACGGCGTCCCGCATAGCCTGAAACCCTATC
>JAUXJX010000139.1 GCA_030624545.1 Bacteroidota bacterium
GGGTTTTCATGGGAATCCGGTTGGGGGGAATAGCGGGAAAAGAATTGGTGTGTAGGAAAGCTGCGCATTTCATTCGGATGACGCAAGTATGCCAGGAAGAGTTTTCGTACCACGTCGATCCCCATCTGATCGGACCATTCGATTCCTCCCCTGCGAATAATCCTGCGGGTAATAAAACGATCCAATTCCGCCTGGAGGGGATCAATCGCCGCGCTGAAGTTTACGACCAGGACATCGAAGGGGAAGAAGCGGCGTTTTTGGTTATGGAATATCTGGATGTTCTCGAGTGAAGCTTCAATCACATCGGAAATCAGTAAATTTACCAGCTTTTTAATCATTCTGTTGGAATATAAGAAATCCAGTGCTTCTGAACTCTCCTCTGCATGGGGACGGCTTTCTGCCAGATCCACAATAGAAAGCTTACTAACGTCGGAGACGTCAACGAAGCCTGCCCGCAAGCCATCCTCCAAATCGTGAGTGCGCTGAGCAATCTCATCACAAATCGCGACAATCTGCCCTTCGATGCTGCGCGAATGAGCAATATCCATGTGAAGGACATCATCCTGCCAGGAGGGATATGAAATCTGGGTAGGAATGAGTCGCGTATGCTTCAGTATTCCTTACCGGACTAAGGCAGTCAGGTTAAGTCCATTGAATTCATATTTCTTTTCGAGTTGATCTACAACACGAACACTCTGGTAATTGTGTTTAAAGCCTCCATAATCGCGCTTTTCGACTTCGCCGCCCAAATCCTCTTTTCCTTTCAGAATCTGATTCAGGGATACTTCGCCGATATGGCCGAATGGCGCATGCCCCAGGTCATGTCCGAGCGCAATTGCCTCTGTTAAATCCTCATTAATCCCCAAGGCACGAGCGAGAGTTCGTGAGAGCTGCACCACTTCCAGCGTGTGAGTTAAGCGGGTACGGTAGTGATCGCCGGTTGTGACCATGAACACCTGGCGTTTGTGTTTGAGACGCCGAAACGCCCTGGAATGAATAATGCGATCTCTGTCTCGCTGAAAATTTGTGCGATATGCATGTTCATCTTCGGTGTATTGTCGAGTATCGTTCTGACCCGCGCTCTTCACTGTATACGGCGCCAGAATGCGATCCTCGATATTCTCCAATAATTCCCGGTTTCTGGCATCAAATTCCATGCTGAAGATTCAAACTTCGGTCAAATATGACCGGAGTCATTTCCTTAAATGATGATTAATTCTCGCAATCCCCTCGCGGATCTTCTCCACAGAGGTAGAATAAGAAAAGCGAAGATAGCCTTCCCCGTTCTTGCCAAAGTCGATACCTGGAGCGACCGCCACTTTCGCGTTTTCCAGAAGCTCCATTGCAAACCGAAGTGAGTCTGAAGAAAACCTCCTGGCATTGGCAAAAACATAGAAGGCGCCCGTTGGCTTGGCATTGATCTC
Organism: Bacteroidota bacterium; assembly: GCA_030624545.1. GTDB lineage: Bacteria > Zhuqueibacterota > JdFR-76 > JdFR-76 > DREG01 > JAUXJX01. Next base: position 1,425 of record JAUXJX010000139.1, read on the forward strand.
AAAGCCCGCTTCCAGCAGCAGTTCAATCATCGTGTCGCGACGCTGCCTGTAGATGTTCAGTCTCTCTTCCAGTTCCGGGTGATCTTCCTTAAGAGCGGTCACCCCGGCATGTTGAACAAAATTGGACGGCGAAATAAAAAAATTCTGCTGCAGTTTTTGAATATTCCTCACGTATTGGGGCGGCGAGATGATATAGCCCAGTCGCCAACCGGTCATGCAGAATAGCTTCGAAAATCCGTTAAGGACGAAGGCATTCGTGGTGAATTCCAGTATAGAGTGCGGCCGGCCTTCATATACCAGGCCGTGGTAAATCTCGTCAGAGATGATCGGGACACCGCAGTTTGCCAACTCCACCAAAACCTCGGCCGCTAACATGGTACCAGTTGGGTTGGACGGTGAATTAATGATAATCGCCTTTGTTTTGGGGTTGATCTCGCGCAAGACATCGCCAATGGAGAGTTGAAATTCGGATTCATCATATACGGGGATGGGGACCGCTTCCGCCTGGAGATAGCGGATGAAGCTTTCGTAGCATGCATAGCAGGGATCAGAGAGTATCACCTGGTCACCATTGCTAACGAGTGTGGATAAAGCCAGCAAGAGTCCGGGAGAAGTTCCCATAGTAATGACGACCTGCTCCGGATCTATATCGACGCGATATTTCTTGCGGTACCATTCGCACACTGCCTCACGAAGGGGATAAATTCCCAAGCTATGAGTGTAATGGGTTTCGCCGCGCTGAAGTGCTGCCATTCCCGCCTCAAGGATCTTCTGGGGAGTGCCGAAGTCAGGCTCGCCTATTTCAAAATGAATGATATCCTCCCCACTCCTCACCATGGCGTCCGCCTTGTCGAGTACGTCCATTACCAGGAATGGCTTAATCTGCTCCAATCTTTCTAATGACATCACATAACTCGCTGATTAAGAGGCTGTGTGAAAGCTCCTTTAACCGCGCCAATTCTCATCAGAACCCATGGCTTGAACTAAGAACCCGCCTTTCTCTTGAGCAATTGCTCTTTCAAAAGCTCGTTGACTACTTTGGGATTGGCCTTTCCCTTTGTTGCTTTCATAACCTGCCCGACGAAAAATCCGGCAATTTGCTCCCTTCCTTCAGAATATTTTTGCAGCTCGGCGGGGTGAGCCTCGAGAACATCGTTAACAATTCCCGACAGCTCAGACTTGTCACTAACCTGGGACAATCCGCGTTGCTCAACTATGTCGATTGGCGGTGTGCCGTTTTGGGCAAGTTCCGGCAATACCGATTTGGCCACGTTCAGGCTCACCGCTCCTCTTTCAACCAGATCCAACAGATCAGCCAAAAGGGCCGGCGTTAATCTTGTTGAATCAATTGACGCCTTCGTATCGCCAAGATAGCGAAGAACCTCACCGAGCATAAAATTGGACACTGATTTTGGGTCTTTGTGAATTTTGACAGTTGCTTCAAAGAAATCAGCGGTCTCGCGCGAAGAAACCAAGACCTCGGAGTTTTTCGGATGCAAGGCATACTCTGACACAAATCGCTGCTTCTTTTGCATGGCAAGCTCAGGGATTTCTTGCTCCAGCTCATGCTGCCAGGAGTAGTCAAGTTCGATTGGAACCAAGTCCGGTTCGGGAAAATAACGATAATCGTGGGACTCCTCCTTCGACCGCATGGGCACTACTTTATTCTCCTTTGCATTCCACAGCAGGGTCTGCTGTGTGATCGTCTTACCCTGCTCTAGTAGGCTCTTCTGTCGCTCCACTTCAAACTCCAGCGCCCTCTGCAATCCGTGGAAGGAATTCATGTTTTTCACTTCGGTCTTAACACCCAGTTCGTCACTGCCGACCGGACGAATGGACACATTTGCATCGCAGCGAAGGCTTCCCTCCTCCATGTTGCAGTCGGAAATATGCAGGTATTCAAGAATCCCTTTTAGCTGTGCCAAAAAAAGGTAAGCCTCCCGCGGAGAACGTAGGTCCGGCTTGCCGACAATTTCTATGAGCGGTGTTCCGCATCGATTGAGGTCGACAAAGGTTTCTCCCTCGGGCACCCAGTCTTCTTCATGAATCGACTTTCCCGCGTCTTCCTCGAGGTGAATACGAACCAATCCAATCTTTTTCGGCTGACCGTCTATTTCAATCTCAACGTAACCGTCCGTACACAAGGGCTCTTCAAACTGCGAGATTTGGTATCCTTTCGGCAGATCCGGATAAAAGTAATTCTTCCTTGCGAAATAGGAATGCTTTGCAAAACTGCAGTGTGTGGCTAGCCCCATCTTAACAGCGTATTCGACAACCTTTCGGTTGAGTACGGGCAGCACCCCCGGCATTCCCAGGCAGACCGGACAGACCTGCGAATTGGGAGCAGCGCCAAATTTCGTGCTGCAAGAACAGAATATCTTTGTCTTGGTCTTCAACTGGGCATGAACTTCCAGTCCTATGACCTCTTCGTATTGCATAGGAGGGCCTTGCCGGATTCGCGATTTTTGCCTCGTGAGAATGAGATACTGCTGAAACTTATGAAACTTTTATTGGATAAGCAATAACAAACGGGTGGGCTGACTTAGATAAGGTTTTCGATTTGAAACGTGAGGAGGGTCCTCTGCTTTCGCACTAAATTCGCCGCCCTTTGAAGGTCGCCGCGACGAATAGCAAAGATCAACTCGCCTTCAAGACGCTTGATTCGATTCTCTACAGATTTTGTATCAGAGAGCCAAAACAACTCTAGTTGGTTTTCGCTGCCTACAAGCCTCATTTTGTTTTCCAGTAGTCTTTTGCCGTTCTCATACGGGGCGCTTTTATTAAATCGTCCTGTTTATCCAGCGTCTTGAGAGCAAAGACTCTAAATGAAGACAATGTGATTGGCCGCTTCAATCCTTCGCATCCGACTTTTCTTCCTTTCCCTTTTTTTCCCGAAACCCTTTCATCTTTTCGATGATCTCTGGGATGAGATCTACTACCTTACCCACGCTAAATCCTTCTTTGTCGCGCAGATTCAATAGCTGCGCCTTGCCGTCATGAATGACGATAAAGGCGATCGGCTCGATATGCGCCCCGCCACCGACTCCGGAGCCTTCGCCGGGCTCACTCTTCCTGCTCGGCGTGCTGCCTCCACCACCGCCAAAGCCGAATGAGATGCGTGAAACCGGAATAAGCGTTGAATCGCCTGCTTGAATAGGATCACCCACAACCGACTTCGTTTGAACCAGTTGACCCAATTCGTCTAAGAGTACTTTAATGATATTTTGAATATCCAAAACGATGCCTCCCATTTAGTTCGAATTGCTATTTTGATTTCCCAAGGCATTGCCAAAGCCTGAGCCCATGCCAAATCGTGAGGGCCGGAACAAAATCTGCTGAAAACCGGAGCCTCCAGGCTGATCGGCCATCACAAAAACTGGGCTGAAAAACGACTCGGCGCATCAACCCGGGCAAGATCTCGGCCAAAATTGAGTAAATTCCAGTCAGCATGCCCGTATAATAAGGATTGACAAAGCCACATCGCAAGTCACCCTCAATTTGAGGATTGGCGAAGCAAGCAAACAATTTCCGTAATCGAAATGTAAAGGCTGTCCACTGCATTCCGCCGAGTTGCTGCCATATTTTTGTATTGGATGCAGTGGGTTCCGCCTTCGTAACTTTTTCGAGGTTACGCAGTTTTTTTTTGAAAAAGACATTATCATGAATTGCAAAGCTAATGGATTTTCCCGAGGATTCCCGAACATAATATATTCTTATGAAATCATAAACCAGGCCAAGTGAGATCCGCGTCTCCCGAGAATCCTCCATATTTATCGCGGAAAGACTGAATCGGGACCGTAACACCACGACCAGTATGCACGTGAACAGAATAAAACTTGCAATTGATAGAAAGATGAGCATAAATTATCCATCAGGACGTTACCCAAAATAAAGAATATGAGGGGAAATGTCAAATGGTTAATTTTTTTGTTGACAGAATCTGGATATTTTTATATATTACATCGTCAAAATTTGGAAACATATGGCAAATCACAAATCGGCGATCAAAAGAATACGACAAGACGCAAAGAAAAGATTAAGGAATCGATCTTATAAGTCTCGTCTGAAATCAGAAGTCAAAAAGTTAGTAGCAACAGATTCGAAACAGGAGGCTGAGCTTCAGTTCCGAAAAGTAGAATCGCTTCTTGATAAATTAGCTAATAAAAGAATAATTCACCCGAATGCTGCGGCCAACAGAAAATCTAAGTTGGCGCGGTCGATAGCGAATTTATCATAGCTCATTTTTTACCGGGTGATCGCGCTGTGATCGGTAACTCCCCCTAATCCCGGTGCAGTTGCGTGATCCCGGTTTTTTTATTTTTGCCGGCCACTTACGAAAGTCCCCCGGTAATTTTCCCAAAACTGTCATCCATGCGACAGCAGGGATCTAAAATCAATTTGTTGGAACCTTTGTTTTAGCAAGATTCCTGCTTCCGCAGGAATGACAGTTTGAGAGCGCGCAGTTAATTGTGGTTGGAAACACACATTAATTCAATAGTCAAATCATCATCACAGCTTGTCAAATAAATCCTCCCACTGAGGATTATTGCTCTCTATCAATTCAATCTTCCATTGTCTTTTCCATTTCTTGATCCTTTTTTCTCTCAAAATTGCGTAATGAACGTCTCGATGATATTCAAAATAGACCAGTA
>JAUXJX010000197.1 GCA_030624545.1 Bacteroidota bacterium
ATAGTCCAGGTATATGTCTCTTTCTCGCCTAATCCGAGGAGAAACAGCCGGGCCATGTTTTCGAACTGACTCTTCGAGGCCAGGAAAAGGACTGCATGTTTCTTGGCCCTAAAATCCTGCAGATCACTGGTAGAAAGTTGGATGAATTGGGTGAGGCGCTTTGGCAGAGCGAGTTCTTGGAGAGTCTCGTCCTTAAAGACCGGGATGATCAGTGCGTCCGTTCTTAGTTGAGAGAGGGTTGGTTTAGAGACTGAGTATTTCATGGTATTATGGTTCCTTCAAAATGTGGAGAATTGCCATTCACTAGTGATAGTTTTTCGACAACTCATACAGAATTTAAAAGGTAATCTTTCTCTTCACGTGAGGGCAAACAAGATTCTTCTCCTGGCCTTGCCGGGACCAGAATGACATTGGGATTAAGGTGAGGCCAAAATCGAACCTTGAAACAGCTCGAACAGGCTGGAGGGAACGACCCCCATCAGCAGCACGGCGAGCATGGCAAAAAGAAGTGCGAATGAGAGGCCGATACTTGCTTTCGGCACCATCACCTCGCGTTCCGACTCCCGCATATACATATTGACAACAACGCGCAGATAGTAATAAACCGAGATGACGGAATTGATGACGCCGATAATGACCAACCAAACATAGCCGGCCTGAATCGCCGCATTGAAAATATAGAATTTGCCGACGAATCCGCCGGTGGGCGGAATCCCCGACAGGCTGAACATGAAAACCGCCATCGCCAATGCTGCAAATGGATAACGATAGCCCAGGCCACGATAGTCCTCTATTTTCAGATTCTCTTCCTTGTTGGAATAGCCCAGGTAGGAGATCACGCCAAAGGCGCCCAGGTTCATAAACGTATATACCAAGAGATAGAACAGCACACTCGACTGGCCGAGATCACTGCCTGCGATTACGCCGACGAGAAGATAGCCGGCATGGGCGATACTCGAATAGGCAAGCATCCTTTTGATATTGTTCTGAGCGATGGCGACCACATTGCCGACCGTCATGGTCAGGGCAGCGACGACCCAGAGAACGGTGAGCCATTCCGATTCGGTCAAGGGCAGCCCGGCAATCACGATTCTTACCAGGGGAGCAATTGCCGCGCCTTTCGCCCCGGACGACATGAAGGCGGCGACTGGCGTTGGCGCACCCTGGTAAACATCCGGCGTCCACATGTGGAAGGGCACGAACGCCGCCTTGAATGAAAATCCAATGATCAGCATCAAAACTCCGGCGACGAGCATCAAGCCGCTGAAGCCGCTCTTTTGGATATGCCGACCAATCTCGATTAGGTCCAGCGAACCGGTCGCGCCATAAACAAGGGCGATACCGTAGAGGAAAAATCCCGTTGCAAAGGCCCCGAGCAAGAAGTATTTGAGCGAAACCTCCACAGAATCGATGCGCATTTTCCGGATGCCGGTGAGGATATAGAGGGCAATCGATAACGTCTCCAGGCCGAGAAAAACGACCAGAAGATTCGTGGTGGAGACCATCATGATCATGCCCACCGTTGAAAGCAGGAGCAGGCCGTAGAAGTCACCGTAGTTCAGGTATTCTGCCTCGACCTTATTGAGAGAAAGCAGAATCGATAGCAGCGCGCCCACCAGAAAGACGATGGTAAAGGCGAGAGCAAAATTATCCACGAGGACGGTGCCGTTGAACCCGGTTAGATTCCGATCCCACAGGACGATTACGGCCCACAGCGCCGCGGCCAGTCCTGCGACGGCGATAACCGCAAGAATTTCACGCTTTATCCGTGAAGTAAACAGGGGTGCCAACAACAGAATACTCGCGGTCACCACGAGGGCGATCTGCGGAAAAATCGAACTTATCTGGATTGACGGAGGCGTGAAATCCATCTTATTTCTTTTCTAACTCGTTCATAGTGAATTGTGACATTGCCTTTTCTGCATCTTTCTCCAGACTGATGATCTTCTCTTTTCTGGCTTGCGCGTCGAGGAGCAGTTTGTCCACCGACAATTCGGTTTTGCTCAGAAAGGTGCTTGAGTAAATGCCAATCCAAAAACAGAAAATGACGATAGGCACGAGAACCGCCACTTCCTTCCAATCCAGATCTTTCAGTTCTTGATTTTCGGGCTTATCCAATTTGCCGAAGTTCACCCGTTGAAACATCCAGAGCATATACACTGCTGCCAGGATCACTCCGCTGGCAGCAATGATGGCGTAGACCTTGTTCACTTTGAATATCCCAAGCAGAATGAGGAATTCTCCCACGAACCCGTTCAGCCCGGGTAGCCCGATAGAAGACATGGTGATAATCATAAAGAAAGTAACAAAAATGGGCATTTGCCTTGCAAGGCCGCCGAAATCGGCAATCATGCGGGTGTGCCGTCGGTCATAGATCATTCCTACGATCAAAAACAGGGCGCCCGTCGACAGACCGTGATTGATCATCTGGATGATGCTGCCCTGGATCGCTTCCGTATTGAAAGCAAAGATGCCCAGCATGACGAAGCCCAGGTGGCTCACGGACGAATAGGCCACCAGCTTTTTGAGATCCGGCTGTACCATTGCCACGAGAGCGCCATAAATAATGCCGATGAGGGCAAGAATGGATATCAAGCCGACGAAGTATTCACTTGCGTTTGGGAAGAGCGGAATACAGAAGCGCAGAAATCCGTAGGTGCCCATCTTAAGCAGGACACCGGCCAGAATCACGCTGCCGGCGGTCGGAGCTTCGACGTGGGCGTCGGGCAGCCAGGTGTGGAATGGGAACATAGGCACTTTAATGGCAAAAGCCAGCGCGAAGGCAAGAAACAGCCACATCTGGTATTTGCTCGAAAGGAAGACCTCCTTGATTTGCAAATAGTCAAAGCTGTAGGTGCCGAATTGCTTGAAATGTATGAAATAGAGCGCTAAAATTGCGACCAGCATCAGCACGCCGCCGAACATAGTAAAGAGAAAGAACTTGATGGCCGCGTAGATCTTTCTGGCGCCGCCCCAAACGCCGATGATGAAGCACATGGGGATCAGCATGCCTTCCCAGAAGATGTAGAAGAGGAACAGGTCGAGGGCGCAAAACACGCCCAGCATGCCGGTTTCGAGCATCAAGAAAACGATCATATATTCTTTGACGCGAGATTTGATGGAACCGGAGGCAAGAATAACGAGTGGAGTGATAAAGGTCGTCAGGAGCACGAGCAGAATACTGATGCCGTCGATGCCCATGTAGTAGCTGATTCCGAGCGATTCGATCCAGACGGATTTTTCCACAAATTGAAAATCGGCGGTGGACGCATCAAATTGGAAAAAAATCGGGAGTGAGATGAGGAATACGAAGCTCGTGAAATAGAGGGTAAAATTGCGTATGAAGTCGGTCTTCTCGCGATTGATGAAAAGCAGGAAAATCGCCCCAAATAAGGGCAAAAACGTGACGATGGTGAGAATGTGATTGTTGTAGAATTCGATCATTTTTCTTAGCCACTAAGGAACACGAAGAAAACCAAAGGACGTATTCGCGTTTCTTCGCGTAGCTTCGTGGCTTATCCTATAAGATTATATAAAACAGTATCAGTACCACTCCCAGCACGAAGACGAGCGCATAATTCTGTACGAATCCCGTTTGAACCTGGCGCAGTCTTTTGCCCGCACTCCTTATGATTTCGCCGGAACCGTTCACGGCGCCGTCGATGATTTTCACATCCATAAATCTCCACAGCAAAATATCGGACATCCTGTGAATGGGCCGCACGACAAGGAAATCATAGACTTCATCTATAAAATATTTGTTGAATACCAGCCGGTATAGTCCGCGCAAATTCCGGGCTATGGCAACCGGCAAATTGGGCTTCGAGATATAGAGAAGATAGGCAAAACCGATGCTGACAAGAACGATCATGAAAACGATTCCCATCAACGTCCATTCCAGTTGATGATGGGCTGCATCGGCTCCATGAGCCGAAGCTGCCGCGGCCTCCCGGATTTCCACGCTTTTCTCGAATACCGGGTGAAGAAAGCGTTCGAATCGATTTGCTCCGCCAAGTATGGCAGGAATCCCAACAAAACCGCCGATGACCGAAAGAACAGCCAGAATACTCAGCGGGACGGTCATGACTTTGGGCGATTCGTGCACGTGGTGCGCAATCTCCTCATCGGCGCGCAGCTTGCCGAAAAAGATCATGAAAATGAGTCTAAACATATAGAAAGCAGTAATGCCGGCGGCGAGGGCTCCAATCAGCCAGAGCCAGAAACCACCGTAGGGGCTGGAAAAAGATTGCCAGAGAATCTCATCCTTGCTGAAAAATCCCGAAAGCCCGGGGATACCTGCAATCGCCAGCGTGGCGATCAAGAAAGTCCAAAACGTAACGGGCATACGTTTTCTCAAGCCACCCATGATGCGAATGTCCGTGTTATTCGACATGGCATGCATCACACTGCCGGCTCCAAGGAAAAGCAGCGCTTTGAAAAAGGCGTGGGTCATGAGATGGAAAATCCCCGCGGAATAGGCAGCCACTCCGGCGGCCAGAATCATGTAGCCGAGCTGGCTGACCGTAGAATAGGCCAACACCCGCTTGATGTCGAATTGGGTCATGCCGATAGAGGCCGAGTAAATAGCGGTGAACGCACCCACAATTGCGACCACCAACAAGGCGGTAGGCGACAAGGTATATAGCACATTAGCCCGGGCCACCATATAGACCCCGGCGGTCACCATGGTGGCGGCATGGATCAGTGCGCTCACGGGCGTTGGACCTGCCATGGCATCGGGAAGCCAGACATACAACGGAACTTGTGCGGATTTGCCAATGGCGCCCACAAAAAGCAGCAGAGCAATCGCGGTAATCACGCCGCTGCCGGCCCCAAAGTTGGCCGCAGCCTGGGAGAATACCCCGGTGAAGTCCAGCGTTCCGAAGGTGACAAAAATCAAAAACATACCGATCAGAAAGCCGAAATCGCCGATGCGGTTGACCACAAAGGCCTTTCTTCCGGCATAGGCGAATTCCCTATTCTCGTACCAAAATCCGATAAGCAAATACGAACA
>JAUXJX010000167.1 GCA_030624545.1 Bacteroidota bacterium
GCATCATTATGTTCCACGCCAAAGGCTCCCGGGTCGTCCAGGGCGCGATTGCCCACCAGGAATAGTGGCGGCAGCCGATCCGTTGCCGTTACCACCAGTGCCTCGAAACCGTACATCCAGCCCGTGCCGCTACTGCCGGCAAACGCCCGCGCTCCGACGGAGCTGGCATGTTTGACAATTTCAAATTGGGAGTGCTCACTGTCGGCAATGATATATTCCGCATCGAGCTGCCCATCCGCGATGATTTTGGAGAGCAGATCCATCACCTCGGTGTACGGTCGAATGGGATAAGCGGCGATGACATCTACATCGGCCAACCTCACGGCATGAGACACAGCTTGGCAGCCGGTTAATAAGTCCTCTCGTTCCCATACTTGATCTTCCTGCTTTGCCTGAGCCTGTGTCATTTTACTTTTGCCCTCCTCTTTGGCTTTCCCTCCAAATTCGCTGGCACCGTGGTCGCTTCTTGAAATTCCATACCCTCGCCGGTCACATGAGAGTAGTGCACCCGCTGATTGCCCTTCTTCTCTTCCGCCCACTTTATGTAGCCTTCAGGATCGCGTTTGTGATGCTCCCATGGGCTGCTGTTATCCTCAAACTGCAGTTCATCCACCATGACGATACACTCGGTTTCGGGACAAACAGCCGCACATTTGTGGCATCCGGTGCAATACTCGTAGTGGATGTCGTAGAGACCATCATCCGTGGGATCGAAACATCCATCGGGGCAATCCAGCCAGCAGAGAGTGCATTTGATGCAAAGATCAAATCGAACCACCGGCCGTTGGGTTTTGCTGGTACCGCGTTTGAACATCTCATTGCGGGCCTGGCCTCTCGGTCCTATCTCGAAGGCCCGGGGCACAGCCGGCACCACCACGCCTCCTTCTTCAAACTCGTGCCACTTGGGCAATTCCGGTATTTTGTAGGGCCAGTCGATGCCTTCCTGCTGACTTACCATTTTGGTGTTCCGAAGTGTTGCGTCATAGGCTTCCCGCGCCGCATCTGCTCGATATTTTTCCTTGGTTTTGTCTAACAAGTACTCTTCCACGGCTCCGATAGAGATGATACCAGGATCAACAGCAGCGATGGCGCCGAGACAGCGCTCGCGGGTGAGGTCATCCTTGAAGACCCACATTCCGGACAAACTGGCATCTCCCTCCAGGGTTGCCAGGCGATAGGTGAAAGGTTTCCTGGCGACGAATTTGAGAAGATCATTATGGTCCTTGCGAGTTATTACTACCAGGCCTCCTTTTTCTCGAACCTTCTCGTTAATGGCCCGCACGCCGTGCCACCCCCAGGGCTCTACACCCTTCACCATGCTGTCATCGACGACTAAAGAAACATCGGCCTCGTCGATGTCCATCTTTGCGCCACACTCGGCCTCCAATTCCTCCTCTGAGAGATCCGGTGAAACGAAGGCGAAATATTTGCAGGGAATCCCGTTCCGCTCCGGTGAATCGCTGTAACGGCCATTGGAGAATGCCACTTTCCCCATGCGGCTGGCGATCATGACGATATCGCTGCCGATGTATTTTCCAAGGTTTTTCTGAAATATCCCTCTGTAGTTAACCTCGACCCGTTTGATCATTAATAGGTCTCCTTAGATTGGGGTAGTCTTTTGTGGCGCAATAACCGATTTTTGTTTTCAATTCTTAAAAACTGATGCAATATGCACGAAAATTATTCGAGACGCAAGAATTTATTTCAGGGATCTTGACTTCGTTCTCCTATTTCCGCGATCCCGTCTTCGATTTCCCCGCTCCTCCATTTGTCATTTTTTCATAGTCGAAGGATTTATCCGGATAGGGCGGAGCCGACGGCACCGGCACAGGATTCAAGCGAATCTGTTCCTGCAAATATTCGATTGCAGCTGCCAGCTGCGCGTCCTCTCCCTTATACGAGGCATGGGGAAGATTATCCACAACGGTATCAGGCTCTACCCCATGACCTTCAATTAGCCATTCGCCCTCCGGGCCGTAGACCCCGGTCTGAGGCGCCCTGGCGATGCCTCTATCCACAAGTCTGGTATTATTCGAAAGCCAGATCTCTCCGCCCCAGGTGCGGGTACCGATGACCTTGCCCAAGCCAAGTCTGCGAAATCCTTCGGCGAAGGCTTCACCGTCGGAGGCAGTTCGCTCATTGCAAAGCACAACCATGTGTCCCCTGAATGCATATTGCATATTCCAGTATGGCTTGCCAACCCGGGGCTGCCAGTAAAACCAGGCCTTTCGCAGCAGTTTCTCCAAAATCCAACTGTCGATGTTTCCGCCGCGGTTGTGGCGAACGTCTATGATCAAGCCCTTTCGATCGAAGACGGGATAAAAATTGCGCACCCACTCCGAATAATTGCCACCGCCCATGGCGCGCAGATGAACATAGCCAATCTCCCCATCTCCTTTGTCCTCGACAATAAGCCGGCGGGTATATTCCCATTCGTCGTAACGGAGATTGGTCTCCGTTCTTGGCGATATGGGCTTCACGACGGCGCTGAATTCGTTTCCTGAAGGGATCGATTTCATCTGCAAAAGAACCTGTTGACCGGCTTGATTCTTCAACAGGATTGCAGGATGATCCACCGAGAGCGTAGGAACACCATTGATGGCAACGAGGATATCCCCTTCCTTGATATTGTGTTCGGGCCTTGCCAACGGGGAAAGGCGATCAAGATAGTCCGGTTCGGACCGGTAAATGTGGTCTATGCGGTAGCCGCCGGCAGCTTCATCACGAATAAGCCTGGCGCCAAGAGACGCGGGACTGATCTGATCATCTCCCTGGCGAAAGTCTCCTCCCCTCACATTCATGTGGAGCGCAGAAAGCTCGCCGACAATTTGACCGATGAGGTCGTTCAGTTCTGCCCGGTCTGCCACCCTCTCGACTAAAGGAAGATGCTTGTCCAGTAATCCCTGCCAGTCGATTCCGTGAAGATTGCGGTCATAGAAATAGTCCCGCTCCATGCGCCAGGCATCCACGAACATCTGCCGCCATTCTTCACTTGGATCAACCAAAAAGGTCCAATTCTTTAGATTCACTTTGCCTTTATCCAATTTGGCCGGCGCGCTGGCGGAGGCGTCCAGAACGTAAATAGTGTCGCCCTTGCGAAGCAAGATTTTTTTGCCGTCGTCGGAAAGATCATAAGTCCTGATGTCTTCCACCAGAGTCTTGGGCTTTTCGTCTTGATTGCCGATATCCAGGGCCATTAGATTGCGTTTTCCCTGGATGGACGTCTCGCGCTCCGTCCAAAACAATTTTTTCTCGCCAACAGCCAGATTGCCATAATTTCCCGGTGACACCGGCACTTCCAGGATGCGGCCTTGCAGCCCACCTAGATCGAGAGTTACTTCAACAGTCTTGTTGGAGTCATCATCCTTGGACTTTTTCCCGTTTTCACTTTTGCTTTCATTTTCTTCGTCCGCGAGAAGAAGTTCGTCTGTTGGACGAAATGGGGATCGGAGATCTTTTGCCAGAGGCACTATATAAATCTTTGTGGTTTTGTCGAAGAACGGCTCCGGCTGTCGCGAGCCCCACGGACTTCCTACCAGGGATCGGAAATGCCGGTCCGAAAGAAAGTAAAGCCATTTCCCATCCGGACTCCATGCCGGATCGTAGCTGTCAACTCTATCGCCGGTTAATTCGGTCCTGCTGCCATCAGTGAGATGATATAACATGATCTGCGCGTGTTGATTATCTGCAGTGGCGCCGTAAGCCAGCCATTTGCTGTCCGGTGACCAACTGAGGTCGAAGAAATTCCATCTGTCTGAAACAGCAACCCTTGTCGATTTTTTTGATTTGAGATCACGCAGCCAGAGCTGCTGGTCTTTGTCCGTATAAGCAACCCAGTTGCCGTCCGGCGATGGAACACCTTCGTAGCGGAACACATTACCGTCATTGGTCAGCATTTCGGGCTGTCCGATACCGTCGGCCGGGACTTTCCAGAATTCAAATTCACCCGTCTCATCCGAAAGAAGCAGAAGCGATGTGCCGTCCGGCAAAAACCGGGCATTGCGATAGCGAACTCCATTTTTTCGGGTCGCCTCGACAAGTCTTCCCTGTTCAGCAGGAGCGACGAAGACCCGGCCGCGGGAAGTGAGTGAAATCCTGTCGCCGTTCGGAGAAATGTGCACGTCTGTCAAATAGTCCGAGGGATCCTTAATCCACTTCTCCCGTCTTTGATCGAAATCAGAAGCCAACGAGATTGTCAGTGACCGATCGCTACCGGTTTCGATTTCAAAGAGATGCAAATCAGCCCCAAGCTGATAGACAACTCTGCCCTGATGAAGTGCCGGTGATTGGATATCCCAGCCCCGGTGGGAGGTGTGCTGGAGCAGGTCGCTGCCGTTTTCGTTCATCGACCAGAGATTCATGGTGCCGTCCCGGTCGCTGACGAAATAAATCCTGCCTTCCCACCACATCGGATCTTTGCTCGTGCCCGGGTAATCGCTCGTCAGTGGAATGGCCTCCTGTTCAGCCGAGGCGAATTTCCATAGATTTTGCGCAGTGCCGCCCTTGTAGCGTTTCGTTCTGCTGCCCTGAAATGCCAGGCGCGTGAAGAACAGGGTTTCGCCCGCCGGTCCAAACACGCCATCACTGGCTTGACTTAAGGGAATCATTTCCATTTCGTTGGTTTGTAGATCGATAGCGGCGAGCTGGCTGTTCGGCAGCGTGGAATAATGCCGCGTGCTGTAAATAATATTCCCGTCGGGCGACCAGCCGACAACGTACGCACTTTCTCCATCATAGGTTCTGCGCGTTGGCAGCCCGCCTTGCGTCGGCATGGTGTAGACTTCGGTCGGGCCTTCATACTGGGCTGAAAAGGCCAGCAGCTTTCCATCCGGTGAGATTGCGGCGTTAGTTTCAGAGCCATGATGGGTGGTTAATCTCTGGGCGACACCACCTTGAATGCCGACTTTCCACAAATCCCCTTCGGAAGTAAACACAATGGTTTCTCCATGGATGGCCGGGAAGCGGTAATAACCCTGCGGCGACTGGGCCTGAATAACGAGGGGATATATAATGAAAAGAACGAACACGATTTTTCGATTCATTTTTATCTCCATTTTTGGTTGGAATTTGACCTGATGTAGGTAAGAAGTCCTTGCTTTTTCGATATGAATATTCCGAGAACGGACAAAAAACGGTTGCTCACAATATAAATCTAATTCTCCAAAAACATCAAGAGATTTTTTATTTGAGCACAGACAAAGAATTTTTATTGCATTGTTGCCTGCAGTTTTTAAATTGCTTGGTACGTTCCCGGATAATTCCAATGCATTTTGATTTCAGAGTTCTTTATTGTGCGCCAAGTGCAGAGTGATCTCATTCAACAAATGCTATGGTAGTGTCAAAAGTTTTATGAAAAAATAGGGTAGGAAATGAAACCACAGATCCGCCTGCGGCGGACAGGAACCACGGAGCAATTCTCTGGGCAC
>JAUXJX010000250.1 GCA_030624545.1 Bacteroidota bacterium
AATCAGTCGTACCTGTGCAGCCTGGCGGCCATCGAGCAGTTGGCGGTGACTTCGGAGACAGAAAAGCCGCCGCAAAGCGTATCAGCGGTCGTTCGCGATATGGAACTCTACGTTCTCCTGGAAGGTTTGATAGATGTTGATTTAGAGAAGGAGAGACTTCGTAAGGAAATCGGTCGCATGGAGGATCTGCTCGGCAAGCTGAGCGGCAAGCTGGGCGATCATAGTTTTATGACCCGCGCCCCCAAGGCGGTTATTGAAAAGGAACGAGACAAGAAGACATCCTATGAAGAAAATCTTGAAAAACTTCGTCGCAACTACTCTACCCTTGTTGATTAAAACTTCCGGCTCTCATTTTGCCCGTTTGTCTGGTCCGTCGAAAATCATTCCGTATGTCATCATCTTTCTATCCGCCCCTATTTGCTTTGCTCAAGACTCGAATATCTGGGTCACGGTTTACAGCCAGAACTTCGGTCTCGTGAAGGAAGTCAGGTCCTTCGAGCTAAAAAAGGGAACCCAGGAAATCCAGTTACGGGAAATACCGGCCTTAATTGATCCCACTTCTGTCCATCTGCGTTCCTTGACGGCGCCAAAGTCCGTATCGATTCTGGAGCAGTACTTTGAAAATGATGTGGTAGATCCCAACAAGATTCTCTCCAAACATATTGACAAGGAAATTGAGATCAGCACGTCAAAGGGAGAAGTCCTGAGGGGTAAGCTCCTAAACGCCGGAGCGGATTTGGTGATTGCCCTGTCGAATGGCGAGATCATGCTCATTCGAAATAAGGAAACTGCGTCCATCAAATTCCCCGGTCTTCCGGAGGGGCTGGTCACGAAACCTTCTCTCACCTGGGTGATCAATAGTGAGAGCAACAAAGAGCACCAATTCGAGATGGAATATCTTACTCGTGGGCTGAACTGGCATGCAGAGTATGTGGCGATATTGGCCGCCGACGAAGCAACTCTGGATATAGGCGCGTGGATGAATATTGACAATAAGTCCGGTGCAAGCTATAATCGTGCTCGCCTCAATTTGGTGGCGGGAGATGTGAACTTGGCACAGGAAAGGGGACCCACTCCAAGATTCAAGATGCTTCAAGCAGAGGCTATGAGCGTGCAGGCGGACGTAGCGGAAAGAGAATCCTTCGAATATCATCTTTACACCATAGAGCGTCCGGTTACCCTGACGAACAATCAGCTCAAACAAATTTCATTCTTTGATGCTGAACATGTAAAGGTCAATAAGAAGTATGTTCTCGACATTATGCATGATAATAAGAAGGTGAGGGTTTATTTACGATTCAGAAACGAAGAAAAGAATAAATTGGGTCTTCCGTTCCCGGCCGGGCGATTTCGCGTCTACAAACGTGAGGATGCCGAAGGCTCAATATTTCTGGGTGAAGATCGAATCAAACATACTCCCGAAAATGAATGGCTCGAGATTTTTGTCGGTGCAGCGTTCGATTTGACGGCGGATCGGAAGCAGGTCAAGGTTGAAAGGATCGCGAAGCAGGGCCAATTAGAGGCGTATGAAATCACGCTTCGAAATCATAAGTCGCGTTCGGTGACTGTGGCCGTGATAGAACATTTCAGGTTCCGCATGCCAACCAGCGGCTGGAAGATCATCGAGTCAAATTACGATTACACCGCGAAAGATGCTCGCTCTGTGGAATTCATGGTGGAAATCCCCGAGGATGAGGAGAGAAAATTGTCCTATTCCGTTGAATATTCTTGGTAATTCCGTTATGCCGTTCGGACACCTTAGGCGATCAGTAAGATACTTGAAGGGGGTCGGCGAGCGCCGTGCGGAGGCCCTGGAAAAGTGCGGCGTACAGACAGTCCACGACCTGCTCACCTTTTTCCCCCGTCGTTATCTGGACAGGTCCCGTATCGCCAAAATTTCGGAACTGGAACTTGGCAGGGAAGTTACCGCGATCGGGAGTGTCGTCGCATTTCGAACCTATGGCGGCAGGAAAGCGAGATTTGTTCTAATCCTGCGTGACGAAAGCGGCGAGCTAAGATGTACCTGGTTCCACGGCGCCCATTATCTTAGAAACGCATTCAGGGTCGGGGAATGGCTGGCAGTTCACGGTAAAGTGAGGTTCTTTAACGGATACCAGATTTCACATCCGGAATTCGACCGTTTGACAGATCCTGATTCTGAAACTCATCTTCATACCGGCAAGATTATTCCTCTCTACCCGGGCTTTTCTGAATTGGAGTCTGTCGGTTTGGATAGCCGTGGGCTGAGGCGAATACTGTTCAGCGCCCTTTCAGAAATTTCTCCTGAGATTAAGGAAATTTTGCCGGAGCGGATCCTTGGAAGATATCGGCTTCTCGGACGGCGTGCTGCATTCAACATGGTTCATTTCCCCGACTCCGAAGAGCAACTACAGGCGGCAATCAGGCGTCTGAAATATGAAGAATTGTTCTTCCTGGAATTGATGATGGCATTGCGTATGGCGGAAATGAGAAAGGAGCTGGGAGGAATCCAATTCAAATTGGTGGGTGACAAAACGAAGTCATTGATGTCAAGGGTGCCCTTTGAACTTACTGAATCGCAAAAGAAAGTCCTTCGCGAGATCTGGTCTGACATGCAAGCTCCTCATCCAATGAACAGGCTCCTTCAGGGTGATGTCGGGGCGGGCAAGACCATCGTGGCGCTCACAGCCATGTTGATAGCAGTTGAAAACGGCTATCAGACGGGGCTGATGGCCCCAACGGAGATATTGGCAGAACAGCATTACTTAACCGTGCGCCAGTGGCTCGATGAACTGGGGGTCTCAGCCGCTCTGCTCGTCGGAGGCCAAAGAAAGTCAGAGAGAGACGAGATTTTGCAGAAGCTGATCTCGGGCGAAGTACAAATGGTCATCGGAACCCACGCCCTCTTTCAAGAGCGGATTCAGTTCAAACGGCTGGGACTGGTTGTAATCGATGAACAACATCGCTTCGGTGTTGTGCAGCGGGCCATGCTGAGAAAAAAGGCTCTCAATCCGGATGTTCTGGTTATGACCGCCACGCCAATACCGAGGACGCTGGCGCTTACCGTGTATGGTGATTTGGATGTCTCGACAATAGACCAGAAACCGGGCGATAGACAGCCGATCAAGACGGTCTGGCGTTACGACGGCAAGAAAGATGAAATCTATCGCTTCGTCCGTTCCGAGGCAGAAAAGGGACGGCAGGCTTACATTGTGTTTCCATTGGTTGAAGATTCCGAGAAGATCGATTTACAAGCAGCAACCGAAAACTATGAGAAACTGAAATCCGGAATTTTTGAAGGTTTAAGAATCGCGCTGCTGCATGGCCGGATGAGCGGTCAGAAAAAAGACGAGGTGATGACTGCCTTCAAGAATGGCGAGTGCCGGATTCTGATTTCAACGACGGTTATTGAGGTCGGGGTTGACGTTCCAAATGCTTCGATAATGGTAGTCGAGCACGCGGAAAGATTTGGATTGACCCAGCTTCATCAGCTGAGGGGCCGGGTTGGACGCGGAAGCGAGCAGAGCCATTGCATATTGATCGCCTATCGCCCCTTGGGAGGCGTTGCTCGCAAGCGCCTTCAGACTCTGGCGAAAACAACCGATGGTTTCGAAATTGCCGAAGTCGATTTGAAGATCCGGGGTCCCGGAGAGTTTTTCGGCGTACGCCAGAGCGGAATTCCCAAGTTGAGAATCGCGAATATTCTGGAAGATTATCCGATCTTACAGGCCGCCAGGAAAGAGGCCTTCGAACTTGTGAAAAATGATCCGGCGTTGTCCCTATCCGAAAACAGAATCGTTAAAGCGTTTTTCGCCGAGTTTTACCAGGATCGATTCAGATTAAGCAAGGTGGCTTAAGTAACGGCTAGACCTGGTCTTATTCCAAAACGTGAGCAATTTGGCTTGGGAGCAATTAAGAAGATACAGGAGGCGGGCTTTGGAAGAAAAAAACAAGCATGATGAGATGTTCAAGCATCTGGTTCTGCAATTTCATAGTGCGGCGCTCATCCAATTGGGTTTGGTAAAGAATCCGCAAACGGAAAAACTTGAAAAGAATCTGAATCAAGCACATTACTTTATTGATATGCTGGCTAGGCTTCAGGAAAAAACGGCGGGGAATCTTTCCAAAGAGGATTCAGATATTTTGACTCAGTCGGCAACAAATCTCAAGATGAGTTATGTCCAGCAAAGTCAAAGCGCACCCAGTGAGCCGGAAGTAGAAAAGGAGGAAGAAAAGCAGGAAAGCGCGGATTCTGGTTCTCGAGGGAAGGCAAAATCGAAGAAGCAGAAGCGATAGTTTTGAGGAGATTGAATTGCCATTATGGGCAGGGATTTCAAATCCCTGCCGAGCATTTAGGCACTGCAGCGTAGAAATACGCCACCCTATTTATGAATTCTTATACTTAGCCAGAATTGACTGAATCGATTGGAATCGAAGGCTTCGTTTCCGCCCGAATTGGAGGATTGAATG
>JAUXJX010000245.1 GCA_030624545.1 Bacteroidota bacterium
CCACGATTCGGTAAGGCGACGAGGATCTGCAAATACTTGGAGCCATTGTCTTTAAAGAACTCCCTTGCCTTTTCAGAACTTCCTTCACGAAGATGAGAGATGGCAAGGAAATACCGATATAGCTCTTTCCGATATGCCTGCGTTTCACTTTGCATAAGGTTTTCGAGCATTGGGATGACCTGGGACTGAGGTAAACGGGCTTCCATACTAAAGACAAGGAACCCTGCTATCTCATCGTCACTCCATTCTCTGCTCGTTACTGATTCAAGGTGTTTCTCAAAAAAAGACCATGATAATTCATTCGCCGCAACCGTATCGCTTTCCGACAAATACATCTCCCTGGCTACAAGCATAGGATAGATAGACCTGGGTTGGAGGTCTTGCGCCCGTTTGATTTCATTTTCCGCTTCTTCGATCTTGCCGAACCGCCAGAGCAGTCTGGCACGATTTGTGTACGCATTTGCTTTTGCCCTATCATTCTGCGCAAGTTTGATAACCAGGTCGGAATTTGCGAGGCCATCTTTCAGAGCGCCGACCTCACCATATACATTAACTAAATTCTCAGCCGAGTAATGAAAGTCCGGTCGAATACTCAAGGCAGTTTCAAAGTGCGTGATGGCCTCCTGCAGGCGACCCGCCATGATCAGAATTTGGCCACGGCTATCATGAGGGTTTGGCTCACCGGGAGAGGCTTCGGCGTATTTGTCGATGTGCTTCAGGGCCGTGGCAAAGTCTCCCCGGAATGCATAGACGTAACCGAGTTGATTATGCGCCAGCTTTCGCTTGGGGTCCAGTTCAAGGACCGCTTCATATTCCTCGAGGGCCTTGTCATATTGTTTGAGCTCAAGATATGTGCCGGCCAACTGCATGCGTGTTTCAGAATCATAGGGTGTGTAGGAAAGGAATTCTTCCAAAGCGGCGAGGTAGCTCTCAACATCGTCTCCATGTTTTGACTCCATCAACTTGAGCCGGATTTGATCGACTTCGGAGAGTTTGTGAGCATAAAGGCGGGCTTTTTCCATGGACTGCATCGCTTCTTCAACATTATGCTGTTTGAATTTAAGGACTGCGAGTTGAAGGTAGGCGGCGGCAAACGTTGAGTCTGACTTGACGGCGTCCTTGAGACACTTCTCCGCTTCTGCTAGAAGAAATTTCTCGGAATTTTCCAGTGCTTCCGAGTAACACCGGTAGGCCTCAAGAGATTTGGTCATATCCGTCAATTGGAATTCTCTTTCCGTTTCTGCCACAAGATCGCCGCGCAGACTCGTCCGAACGCGCCGGGAAAGATCATTTACCATGCTAAATATTTGTTCCATGCCAGGGCTGTTCACGGATTCCCGTCGCAAGAGCCTGCCCGTCTTTGCATCACGCAGTTCTACTTCTATGAACAGTTCCCCCCCTTCCGTGTAAATTCTTCCAGTCAGAATACTTTCAATTTCTGCATCCCGGGCGACCTTTATTGCCAGGGACACGTCAATGTTATTCGGAACTTCTTCGACCTGGCGAGCCAGCAGTTCCTGCAATCTCTGAACGGTCACCACGTTTAGATCGCGCGATTGGGTTAAATCTGTTGTGAGCATCTCTGTAAGCCCGCGCCGAAGCCAGTCCAAATTTGCGTCACCGGTTTCGTTTTCAAAGAATAGGATGGCAATATTTCGCTGGTCTTCAGGACCTACCTGCAACACACTGGAAGCAGTCTGAACGCCCGTCGCATTGTCAGAATCACTGGAAAGTTTAATCTTTCGATTTCCCTCGCTGCTGCAACCCACAAAATAGGCGACACTGCCCATGACCAACAGAAGTTTTGCTTGACGGCTCATGTTTTCACCCTGAGTACTGAAATGAATGTTCTGTTTAAAAATTAGATAACGCTAAATTTACGCTCTTGGGAGGGTTATGTTCCACACAGAAAGCTCCGGCACGGAATTGTGTTATCCCTGGCTTCTGAGCAATTCGGGCCGGTAAAGTATGGATTCTGCAGGAGGAAAATCAATCAATACTTAGAGCAATTTCTAGGTATATTAAAATCAATCCAATTGAAAAGAATCACAAAAATCCCCTTATGAAAAAAGTGCTTTATTTTCGGGATGATCGCTTAACAATCTTCCCTTGATTATCCATGACACCAATCGTGGTTTCCTTTGTGACCTCCAAGGCCTTCTCAATCGCTTCCTTATTCGTGCCGGCTATGTACACACGCTTTTTGTGGCCTTGTAGCTGTCGCGAGGCATCAGAGACGGATTCTGGAGTCTCCACTTCAATAGCAACCCTATCAGTCACAATATCCGCACCCTTGCCCCTATTGTTGTATTCAGTGCCGTATTTCTTTGCAATACGATTTGCCGCCGTCTTATGTGATTTACTTTCGCTCATGAGTATTCTCCTATTATGACAACTCAATTGTCGAAGCTGGAAGAATATATAATGTTTTTTTGGATAAATCCAACGAAATAGGCACATATTGAGATTTTTTGAGGTCAATATACAACCTGTTGTACTTCTGGATTTAATAAACAGTGATGCCCCCTTCGCCAAAAAAGGATATAGCCTCAGCTTGGAAAGTCTTTGGGTTGTGCTATTATGGAAAGATTGGTTGGCAAAATGGTCTCTTCTGATTCCTGTTTCAGCAAATCGAAAATCATTATTAAAGATGTGTCCGCCCGTTACCTCATCACTACTTCCCGCTCGAACTCCTCGTTTGGTGGATGAAATCGGATATCCTCAAATCCATCCCCGTTATCATCCGTAACACGCAGGTAGAAGCCCCAATCGCCGATGCTATTGGTTACTTTGACAAGCAGCTTGTTATCCCCGGCGCGAAGGAGGACCTTGATAATGTCTGTGTCCAGTGGCGCTTCTCCCCTTCGAAAGGCCTGCCAGACCAATTCGTCATTGAGCCACAGTTTGCAGGCTTCGTCAGATCCCAGGCGGAGTTGCACAACTCTGTTCTCAGGCGAGTTTATATAAACTGCTCCGTATCCCACCGCCCAGGTCGATGGCTTCAGCACGGCGCCCAGATCGATGTAACCATCAGAAAGACCGTCGTCGGCACTCACCCAGCCAACCGTTCGGTCTCCGACCTGATAAGTAGTGTCAAGGTTTACGGTTGCTTCGGGTGGAAAGCTGCGCAGGAATCCCGAGCGATTTTCGAATGGCCCGATCACCCGCCAGGCTTCCTCGAGCGCTGAACCAGCTCTGCGGTATTCGGCGGCCAACTCCTCGCTACGACCAAGCTTGCCATAAAATTGGGCGCGAAGGAAACGAGAAATCGCCTCCAGGTCCTTCCTGTCGGCCTTACCGGCAGCATCAATCAGTTGGTCACAGAAATCGAGATGGTCCCCATAGCCTGCGGGTCCGAGATCGATGGCCTCACCGACGTATTTCCAAACTCCCCTTCGGCTTTGTTTGGGTGCCCTGGTAAGAAACTCGATGAAGTCACGATCCGGTTCTAGCTGTATTTCCTGCGCCCTGTCAAAGTCCCCCGCGCGGAGATATAGCACACCTAAGAAAAACTCGAAAAGCTGTTGAGCGATTGACGGGCTCTCTCCTCCGGCAATGGCCTCGACCAGGGGAATTACCCGCGCCGGGGGCACCTCTGCGTCCATAATAAGAACCAGAAAGTTGACAATTTCCGGAAACTCCCATTGACGCTTTGCCGAGGCCTTTTTGTAATGGTCGAAATAGGATTGGTAGAGCTGAGCAATAGCTGTGCTGTCTCCCATAGCATTGAGCATCTCGGCGCCCATACGAACTGCCCCTACAAGGGTTGGCGAAATGCTTAATGCCTCCTGCAAAGCCTTCTTTGCCTCATCGCTTTTGCCGAAACGCCATAGCAATAAAGCGCGTCCAGTATAAAGGTCCGCCTTGACCCTGTCGCCTGGTGCGCTTGCCATTGCTTTGTCTGAATAATCAAGGGCCTGCCGGAGATCCCCGAGCTCCCCATAAACGTTTGATAATCGAATTGCGGAATGATAAAATTCAGGCCATATGTCAAGAGCAGTCTTGAGGGCAACCTCCGCCTCCTCAAGACGGCCGGCCATCATCAGGATTTCGCCCTTGCTGTCATAGGGATTGGGCTCATTGGGTGCGAGTTCCTGGTATTTTTCAATACGCTTGAGAGCGGTATTAAAATCTCCAATTCTTGCATAGACATAAGCCAGCTGGTTGTAGGCCAGCTTCCGAGTAGGATCTATTTCCAGAACAGTGCTATATTCTTTAAGCGCCTGTTCATAATCCTGAAACCCGAAGCACATGTTCGCGTAGCGCATACGCGTATCGATATCATGTGGAGCCAAACGCAAAAGCTCCTGCATAATGGCGAATTCCTGTTCAACATCCCCCGCCAATCCGGATTCGATCATGCTTAGATGTTGCCGATCAGCCTCGGAAAGCTTATCGGCGTACTTTCTCGCTTTTCTCAGTGAGACAATACCCTCTTCTGTCTTTCCAAATTCCAATTTAATCTGTGCGAGCCTTAAGTGCGCGGCGG
>JAUXJX010000212.1 GCA_030624545.1 Bacteroidota bacterium
CAGCAGCCACCTTTAGGTTGCTAGGATCATTACTTTGAACAAGGTGCCGGAGACACAAATATTCTTGCTTTAAGATTCTAATATTATATTTATTTCATAATTCATCGAGAATCCAATCCCTGGGACGGGATCTTATGAAATCGAAAGCATCCCTTGCAATTCTTTTGCTAACTCTTCCGGTCTTTTCAGCCGTAGCGCAAATCCACATTTCGGGGTCCCTTCATTCTTCTCTCTACGCCTGGGAGAACGCTGCTCAAAATCAGCAATGGGATTATTACCAGGGACTGCGCCTCCGTGTTACGCCGGAAAAGCATGCGAACTTTTACGTCCAGACAAATCTGCGAGTGGCTCGGCGCGGAGATCCCTCAGATTGGGAGGAGCGGGTATACAACACCTATCTCAATTGGCGATCCACAAATCGCCGGCTCGAGTTCCGCCTGGGGCGTCAGTTCGTCTACTATGGGGTAATCAACGGCACCGTGGATGCGCTGCAGGTAGCTGCTCGACCTGGAAAAAATTTCAATCTCAAATTCATCGCCGGCACCGATGCCCCGCTCGACCGCAAGCTCGAAATTCAGGATTGGGACAGCGGCAATGTCTTCGGAGGATATCTTTCGTATCGAATTTCCGGTGATGCCAAACTTGACGTGAGCTATTTCCAAAGGTCGCGCCGGGATGACATCGTTTGGCAGCAATTGGGAACCGCGTTAACCGGAAAGATCAAGCCAAATCTTTATTACCAGGGCCAGTTCGACTACAACTTGGGAACATCCGAACTCCAGGGTTTGAGGTCTCGCCTGACCTACTACCGGGACAAATGGTCATTTTCGGGAGAATTCAACCGCCAGAAGCCGCGCGTGTACGAGGATTCCTATTTCAATATCTTCGAACTGGAAGCCTTTAATCAATTCCGCTGCGGAATCACCTATGACGCGGGCAACTACCAATTGGGCCTGCAGAATCTTTATACGAGCTATGAAGAAGACAACTCCGATGTAGTCATCCTCACGGCCGGAACCCGTTGGGGTACGGTCGGCCTGGTCTATCAAAATGGATTTGCCGGTGACAACACCGGGCTTTATGGCGAAATTCGTTACGACATTGTTCGGGATTTGACCGTTAAGATTCGCAGCAGCCATTATAGTTATGAACGACGCAGTGTCCAATTGAGTGAAGACGCCACGTCATTTTCCGGAGGCCTGCAGTACCGGCCCACAAGGCCGCTCCTTCTTCAGGCCGAGATACAGGAAAGTATAAACAGTTTTTATGATAACGACGTGCGAGGATTGTTCAGAGTAAATTACAGTTTTAATCAATGAAACCGGTTATGGAGTGCATCATCAGTGATGATGCCAATCTGCGGCAGGTGGGCATGTATCGACGCGGTCGAAGCACTCCAAAGGTAATTGAAAGCCATAAGAAAATAAGCTAATGAGAACACTATTCGTTGTCATAATTACTCTTTCACTTTTTGGAATATTATTCCAACTAGCCGCCGACGATTCTCAAAAGATCGAGCTAAAATTCACTCACAAATTCCATGTTGAAGAGCAGGAGATTGAGTGCATTGAATGCCATACCTCTGCGTCAGAAAGCACGACCGGGGCGGACAACCTGTTCCCCTCTATGGAGCTTTGTGCCGACTGCCACGAAGTGGAGGAAGAAGACAACTGCAATCTGTGCCATCAGGACCTGGATGATCCTCGGGAAGTTCCCCGCATTGACACCTACAATACGAAATTCTCACACCAATTCCATCTATCCAAAGGGCTGGAGTGTGAGAGCTGCCATGCGGTGGTCGCAATGAAAACGATGGCCGAACCATACATTCTACCCACGATGGTAGAATGCATCAATTGTCACGAGAGCAAATTTGCCTCGCTTGAATGCGCCACCTGCCACCTTCCAACTGACCAATTATTGCCGGCAAGCCACACGCCGGATTTTATCCACAACCATTAGGATTTGGCCCGCGCAAATGAAACTAGGGCTGCAACCGATTTTACCTGTATGACTTGCCATCAGCAGAGTTTTTGTCAGGACTGCCATGAAGGCGATAATCTCGACCGTCTCACCCACCCTCATAATTTTGAGTTCACTCATGCCCTGGCGGCACAAGGCAAAGAAAGAGAATGTGCGGTGTGCCACACGCAAAGGTCATTTTGTATCGATTGTCACCGGGACAACCTGGTGTTGCCCCATAACCACCCGTCGGGTTGGACCAATCAGATTGACGGCGGCCGCCATCGTTTGGAAGCGATGAGTGATTTGGAGAATTGCATGGCCTGTCATGAACAAAACGCAGATCAAATCTGTCAACCCTGTCATGGAGGTTAAATCTTCAGGATTGCGATGAGCAAATACTGGACTACAGGAATCTTCGCCCTCGGCCTTCTGGCCGCTTTCACTGCTTGCAGCGAATTGAAAGAACCGACTTCGGTTTCCACCCACCCCGGCGGTTGGACGGATCCGCAGTCAACAACTTTTCACGGCAAGATGGTTGTGCAGAGCGTTGCCAATGCGCAAAATTGCGGTTCCTGCCATGGCCAGGATTATTCCGGCGGTACTTCCGGCGTTTCGTGCACCTCCTCCGGTTGTCACCAGATTTATCCCCATGATGAAGGATTTGCAAATGGCAATTCACCCAATTTCCATGGCAAATTTATCGGTGAGATGTTGGCATGGGATATCCTACCCTGTCAGCAATGCCATGGCTCCGACTATTCAGGCAACGGATTTGAAAAGAAAAACTGCCTCGCCTGCCATACCGAAGAGGACGGTCCGGAGGCTTGCAATCTCTGCCATGGCAGCACGGACAATTTCGCCCCACCGGAAGATCTGCTCGGAAATGTGGAAACCACCGCCGTCGGAGTCGGAGCGCATCAAACCCATCTAACAGACACGACCTTGACCACCTCCTTGCTGCAAGAATGCTCCCACTGCCACATCGAACCGAGTACTTATTCAGATCCGGGCCACATCGACAATCCCCCACTTCCCGCTGAGCTTTCCTTCAGCCCGCTGGCATCGGACTCCAGTCGCATCAGCCCGAGCTGGAATCATGAAACGGCCACGTGCGGCAATGTCTATTGCCATGGCGCTTTTGAATTCCGCAAGGAAGATAGTGCCTTTCCCTGGGGTTATGCTGACTCCACAATTGTAGGCAATAATGCCGAGTTGCTATGGACAGCAGTTGGCGCCGGTCAGGCTACCTGCGGCACCTGCCATGACTTACCCCCGAAAGGACACGTCGGAATCGCGGAGGCGACCTGCAATGTCTGCCATGGCAGGGTCGTGGACGCCGATTTCAACATTACCAATAAAGATCTGCACATCAACGGCAAGATTGAGGTATTTTAGGGGTAACACCAAAACCACAATTATTATCTTTCAGATCCCCTCCTAGATAACACCGATTTGCCCAGGCAGCATCAACACCATTTGTGATGATCACAAAATCGAAGGCTTTTCGGAGAATAATTCACTCTTAAGAAACATTTGGGGCGGCCATCTAATCAAATTCCAGGGTGAATTTCCGTCGTTTGCCTACCGTGACTTTGTTGTCCCGACTGTCCTACTTTTTTCTCAGTTCTTAACATACAAAAAATCAATAAGTTATTAACTCTGTTTGCAAAATTGTGGGGCGAAGATGCCCCCAATATGAGCAAAGGTCCGACAATTCGAAATATCTAAGTCTCATAATATCAATATGATATATAGCGCAATTTAACCTGGCATGTTTTATGCATTAAGAGAATATGTAATGTGGAATTCGGACATGGAACGAATTTTGGCACTAACGGAAGATACTGAATTAATAGAAGAAATCAGGAATAGGATTCTTGAACACCATCTGATAGATGTTGACTCCTGCAGCAATTCACTGGATTTTCTGGAAAACTTCCAAAAACATCACATCCAATTGGCAATCCTGGATATCGACCTGTTGAAAGGACAAATAATCAAAATGATAAAATTCCTTAGGTCCATCAAAAGGGATTGCCAGATCATCTTGATTCTGTCTAAACAAAATATGGTTCTCTGCTCCAGGGCATTATCATTTGGCGTGGTTTCTTATTTCATTAGACCGGTTTCCGTCTTTAATGCAGCCAAGATTATTTGCTCAGCGCTGGATATGCAGATCCACAACTATGAAAGTTAGGATCATGAATTTCTTTAGTCACAATAATCACATAAACCTAGGAGGTTGTATGAGAAAAATTACATTAATTGGATTGGCGGTGATGCTGGCCGGGATTTTTGTGGCAAATACCACCGTCATGGCGCAGCCCACTGCTGTCATTAAAGTAGTGGCCATGAGCCCGCAGGACCTCACCGATCTCGGATTGGCAACGCCGCCCTCGAGTGGTCTAACGGTAGCTGGGAAGGGAGAAGTTATGTACCTTGTCGGCGCCAATGCGGACACGGAGGCAGTGACCAGCTACCTCTGGTCTGTGGAGAGTGCTCCGCCTGGCTCGGTAAAAGACGTGGATAGCACCGACACAAAGGCGACGACATTCGTACCTGATACCACGGGACAATTTGTTGTGAAACTCGAGATTACAACTGCATCTGGAGTCGATGATACTACGTTAACAATAACCAGTGCATTGTATGTCGGGGTTAGTGGATTACCACCGTCCTGTCAGTTTTGTCATTCCACAAATGTTGCTGAGTGGGAGGGCACCGATCATTCCACGATGTTTACAAGAGCCATTGACGGCCTTGTTAGTGATCACTACGGAGAGTCATGCCTTGAATGCCACACGGTCGGATACGACACCCTGGCTGCAAACGGCGGGTTTTCCGATAGACAGCAACAGTTAGGGTGGACATTCCCGGACACA
>JAUXJX010000117.1 GCA_030624545.1 Bacteroidota bacterium
GACTACCGAGGAGCCATGGGGCTGGCGGTTGGGGATTGGGATCTGGATTCCGACACGGACATGTTCATAACCCATTGGATTGCCCAGGAGAATGCTCTTTACAACAACCAGCGCGCCCAGTTGGCTGTTTATGGCAATGCCGGGCAAAATGCGGTCAGGTTCATTGATGAGGCGGACCGGCGTGGCCTGGGACAAATTGCACTGGACTATATCGGATTCGGAACTTTCTTCTTCGACTATGACAATGACGGCGATTTGGACTTATTCGTAGCGAATGGAAGCACATTTCAAGAGAAGGAAGATCCAACTCTTTTGATCGCCATGGAAGACCAGTTATTCTGGAATCGCGGAGCAGATGACGGATTCTACGAGGTTTCAGCGGTGAGTGGAGCGTATTTCAAAAGCAAATTCGTTGGCCGGGGCGCCGCATTTGCCGATTACGACAACGATGGTGATGTCGATATATTCATAGCCAACAATGGCGGGCCCGCCGTCCTGCTGAGAAATGACGGCGGCAATCAAAATAATTGGTTACAAGTCAGCCTCCGGGGCGCGCAGAGCAACAGCCAGGGCGTGGGAGCAACAATCCGTCTCGTTGTCGGGGGGAATGTCCTGATTCGCCAGGTCGGCGCACAAAGCTCCTATTGCTCGCAAAACAGCTTGATCGAGCATTTCGGGCTGGGAAGCCAGACGTTCGCCGATACACTCGAAGTCAATTGGCCGAGCGGAATACAGCAGCGATCATATGATATACCGGCAAATCAAACCATACGAGTGCAAGAAGGCGAAGAGATTCAACAATAGCCCGGGTCTGCCATGAGAAGATCTTTTCTTGCATTGGTTTCTATCCTGATTTTGACCTTCGCTGCGATCGCAATTTTGAAAAATTGGTCCCGGCAGGCAAGCACTGAAGAAGGGGACGTCGCAATGGCGGTGGGGGAAAAAGAGAGAATTCAGCAATTCTGGACGCTCTATAGGAAGGCGACAGACTACAGGATTGCCGGAAACATTGAGGAAGCCAACGAACATTACCAGGCAGCCCTGGAGCTAAACGACAATCATGAGGATACGTGGTATTATTTGGCCGCATCATATCGCGCGTTGCGCAAACTCGATAAAGCGGAAGATGCCTGGAAGCGACTGTCAGAAATCAACCCGGGGAGCGCCCGCGCTCATTTGCAGTTGGGCGGCCTGTATGTGGATTTCCCAAAAGAGGCGCTATTCTTTAATCCGGAAAATGCCCGGAAGCATTTTCAACGCGCCCTGGAAATCAACCAGGAAGAGACCGGACCGCTGCTGCGTCTCGGCCATGTCGCCCTCCTCAAAGGAAACCTGTCTGATGCCAAACAGTATTTCGACGCTGTTACTGCGTCCAACTTCAGGAGCGTGGAGGCCTATTTCCTCAACGGCTATTTGGCCTGGAAGTCCGGGGATTCCGAAACGGCTTTGCTATTAATGGAAGATGCCGTAACTCATTCACGTCCCATGAAGCCTGTAGAAGGTGTCTTGGGTGAGGGTGATACCAAGACGGGATCAATCCTGGGCCAGTCCGGCCGGGCGAAAAGGAAAGCCCTTTTCGAGGACTATCTCGAAGATTTGTCCGAACTGGGTGAGCCGGATCGACGGGAAATGGAAGCGAGGTTTCGGCAACTGGATGTATTCCTTACGCAATTACGGCGCAATATTCCGTCTTAGCTGAATTGTGAGACGCTCTTATAAGATCATAAGTTATCCGCCGCGGTTATACCCATTCCTCAAGAAGATCAGAACACTTATCCGCCTCTTCGTGAATCAATTCATGATTCTTGCCGCCAGCCACTCTTTGGTTTTTTATCAAATTAAATATGCCTATCTTGGTTCCGGTTTCTACTTATTCTCAACTTAGTGGATGGCACAGAGCACACGGAGAAATGCTCTATCCGTTGTGACATTATAGATAGGAGGTTAGAATGGAAGAGAACAGTCAAAGAACCATGGCTCTGGTCTTGACAACTTTGCTTTCAATCGGATTGATTGGCTGCAGCCCCACCGTAGATGTTGAATATGAACGCGAATTGCTATTCAATACCGATGTTGAATTTTCCGAAGCTTCCGTCGAAGTGGGGACGGCGGAGGCTTTTTATAGATACCTTGCCGATGATGCCCTGCTTCTGCCTTCGAGTGTAGGGCCGGTTGAAGGAAAGGACGCGATTCGTGAATTCATGTCGTCGGGCCCGGAGATTGTGCTAAGATGGCAGCCGGTAAAGGCAGATGTGTCGCGATCAGCAGATCTGGGCTATACCTGGGGAACCTACTGGTTTGAGACAAAGGATGCCGAGGGGAATTCCGAAAGAATCGACGGCAAATATCTGAATGTTTGGAAGAAACAACCGGACGGGGCATGGAAAGTGCTGGTCGACATCGGCAATCAAAGTTCGACACCAACCCGGCAATCTGACCCATGAACGAATCGGATCATTAAGCGGTAAAGGGTCTCATTTTTCCAACTCATTACCTTTGTGCGGCTCTGCCCGGCCAGGCGGTTTTGGCCTGGAAACAGTCTTTCAGAAAAGACAAAGATTTTGCTTGACTTTTCCCGATCTGCTCTGCACATTGCCACAGAAGAGCCCACTCACAAGACATATGCCAATAGGTGGTTGAAAAGCGTTGAACTTGACGAAAAGCCCGGGTGCATATATTGTTCAGGAAATCCCTTGATCCATGGTCGGTTCTTAGTCCGGCCCTTGTAGGGTTTAACCAAGGATCTGGGAGGTTTGATATTCAAAAGATTCTCCGCCCAACCTGGCATATTACCATTCAGCCACATTTTTCTGCCATTCGTCCGGCTCAAGTTCACCTTGCCAGAAAAATCCGTATATTAGATCGTGACATAAAAGAAAGGAGGCTTCTTATGAAGCGGATAATATTGGGCATGTTTTTGTCGCTGTCCACTGTCACGATCCTTTTTGCATCCGATTACCGGGGCGCTGAGACGATTCGCGTTGGTGTCGGCGATACGTTGGACCAGGATCTTTTCGCCGGCGGGAGATACGTGGACATTTTCGGCACCGTCAGGGGAGATGTATTTGCAGGTTGTCAAACAGTTACCGTGGAAGGTGAGGTTACGCAGGACGTATTGGTGGGCTGCCAACACCTAATCATCCGTGGGAAGGTTGGCGACGGAGTAATCGCTTTTGCCGGTTCGGTCCTCATAACCGGCGATGTGCACGGCGATGTATTGTTTTTTGGGGGGGAGCTAAGAATCACCGACGGTGCGACAATTCATGGAAATCTGTTAGCCTACGGCGGGGAACTGTTCGTGGATGGCAACATCAATGGCTATATCAAGGGAGACTGCGGCAGGGCATCCCTCAATGCCAATGTAGGAGAATATGTCGAATTGGAGACGGAAGAAATCTCATTCGGCTCCGAATACCGGGCGGGAGGTGTGACGAAGTTGACGCTCAAAAAGGAGCTGGATGAGGATGAGGTGGAAAACTTGCCGGCAAACCTGGAAATCACTGTTAAAGAGCGTGACCGTTTTTTTGAATCGGGCTTTTTCTACTGGTGCTTCTTTTCTATGTTGGTTGTGGGCATCATATTCATCTCCTTGCTTAAGAATTTCAGTCATGACTACGTGACCTTTGCCGGTGAAAATGGCTGGAAAAGCCTTGGCCTTGGCGTGGTTTTTTTGATTGCCATCCCGATTGCGATCTCAGTCTTGTGCGTATTGATCATCACCATACCCGTCGGGCTGATCGTTCTGGCAGTCTTTCTTATTCTGCTATACCTGAGTGCGATGTTTTCGTCGCTTTATGTCGGAAAATATGTTCTCGGTCTTTTGCAGAAGAATGGTAACTCGAAGATCCTTATCCTTCCTCTTATCGTGGGCTTGATCCTTGTGTTTTTGCTGGCCGAGGTACCTTATCTCGGCGTATTGATTGAAATTGCCATTATCTGCTTCGGACTGGGCAGCTTTATAACTTATGTGTGGAGTTTGAAAAAACTCAATGGCAGCAGAATTCAAGCAGCATGAGCAAGTACTATAGGCTATTTCTCCGGATAGGCGCCGTCATATTGGGCGGCGCCTTTGTTTCCTTTGTGCTCTTGTCTAAGACGGAGTCAGTTCCCAAGGCTCTTTCAATCGGCTATTTTTATGTTCTTGCCGTCGCCCTACTGTTTGCGGTGGTTCATAAGCTGGTCGCTGCCAAACTCTCTCCATTTTCAGCCACGCAGCAGGTCATTCTGCGGAGCCTGCTCTACACCATCGCCATTTCGTTCGCCTATCTGGCCGGGTTCGTTTTTCAGACCGTCGTTCTCTTGCCATTTGACACCGTGCAGGAAGCCGTTATCGATAATCTCTGGAAGGGATTCGTTTACCTGGTTTCCTCACCGTTTGGCGCCGAGGCATCATCAAACATCATAAGTGCCGAATTACGGACGCTGTCGATACCGTTCTTCGCAATGATTCTTCTCATCGGCCTCGTTAGCATTGTGGGGAGTTTTGTGGAAATCCGCTGGCGTGAGAACAAGCAGAAGCAGGCCGTCGAACAGGCTGAGTTGAATGCCCTGCGCGCCGAAAAGGAGCGAAAACTTCTTGAAGTAGATAACCTGAGAAAAACCCAGGAGCTTGAAGAAGCACGCCAACTGCAGCTCTCCCTGCTTCCAAAATCCATTCCGATCTTGCCAAATCTGGATATCGCCGTGCACATGCAAACCGCTACGGAGGTTGGCGGTGATTATTATGACTTCCATCTTTCGGTAGATCAAGATCTTACCATCGCCATCGGAGACGCCACGGGGCATGGTCTGAGGGCGGGAACCATGGTTACTGCCACCAAGAGTATCTTCAACGTCCTGGCAGGCGAATCGGATACCCTGCAGGTTTTGGAAAAATTCAGCAACTCCTTTAGGCAGATGAATATGGGAAATCTGTACATGGCGCTCACCCTGGCAAAGTTAAGAAACAATAGGCTGACCATTGCCGCAGCCGGAATGCCGCCGGTAATGATTTGCCGTGCAGCCACACAGGCAATCGAGGAAATTGTACTCAAGGCCATGCCCCTGGGCGCTCACGACGGATTCCCCTATCAACAAAAGGATATAGAACTTGCCAATGGTGACGCCATTCTCTTCATGACCGACGGCTTCCCGGAGCTTTTTGATGAGAACAAGGAGATGCTAGACTATGCCAGGGTCAAGCAATATTTGAACGAAGTTTTCGACCGGTCACCGGCGGAGATCATTTCTCACTTAACCGAGATGGCAGAAAAATGGAGGGGTGCCTCTCCACAAAACGATGATATTACTTTCGTGGTCCTAAAAGTAAGACATCCCAATGGCAGGCAGTAATCACTGCTGGTCAGATATGGGAACAACGAAATCCTCCTCCACTTCGACTTTTCTTGAAACCGCACGTCTCCAGTCTACTCGTGCTTTTTGCTTTATATCTACCTATATTCTACACACAGAAAGTGCATTCTTAACTCATTTAATCCGCGGATGATCTAGTCATTTAGAAGCCGTGAACAACATCCATAAAATACTCCTGCGTGGAGCAGCCGTTCTTGTTTTTGGCGCCTTTATCTCGTTCATTCTACTCGCCAAAACCGATTCGACCTGGAAGGCGCTTTCCATTGGCTATTTTTATGCGGCCTCTGCCTTCCTGGTCTTCGCCCTAGTGCATAAGCTGGTTGCCGCAAAACTCTCTGTTTTTTCCACAGGCCAGCAGCTAATTCTAAGAACTCTCCTTTACACCATTGCAATTTCCTTTGCCTATCTGGCAGGTTTCGTTTTTCAGACAATTGTTCTTCTACCCTTTCACACCATCCAGGAAGCAGTCATCGATAATGCGTGGAAGGGATTTGTCTACCTGGTTTCCTCGCCGTTCGGCGGGCAAGCGCAGGCGCCATTTCTGAGCTTGGAATTGCGAGCATTGTCCGTTCCTTTTTTTGCAATGATTTTTTTGATCGGTCTTGTCAGCATGGTCGGAAGTTTTGTCGAGATTCGCTGGCAAGAGACCAGGCAAAGGCAGGCGGTTGAGCGGGCCGAATTGACGGCATTGCGAGCCCAGATTGAGCCTCATTTTCTGTTTAATTCGTTGAACACAATCGCTTCACTCGTCAAGAAAGATGCCGACAAGGCGGAAAAATTGCTGATTCAATTGAGCGAAATCCTGCGCTATTTCTTTCAAGGATCTACTCGGGATACCATTGAATTGGAGCATGAATTGAACTTCACTCGCCAATATCTTGCGCTGTTGTCGGCAAGATTCGGAGAAGATCTACAGATCGAATGGCGCGAAACCTTAGATCATCCCAGGCAAAAAGTCCCTGTTCTATTGATTCAGCCAATCATTGAAAATTCAATCCGTCATGGTTGGCAGGACCGGGATACTCCGTTACGCTTAAGGATTGAAGTCGCCGAGTCTGACAAATGGATTCGCTTGAAGGTTTCAGACAACGGAAAAGGGATCAAATCGGAAATGCTGAAAGAAATCCCAATTTCCGGACATGCCCTTGCAAATATCTCTGAGCGGTTGCATCTACAATTCAAGAAAGATGAGCTGCTTCGGATCAATTCGGAATTGGACAAGGGCAC
>JAUXJX010000050.1 GCA_030624545.1 Bacteroidota bacterium
ATAGCTTTTTCGCCCCTGACATTCAAGGCTTTTGTAGGCAGTTACAAATATTTAAAAAAATTGTGGTTAGGGTAGTAAGTAACACCTTTGAAACCACAGATTACACGGAATTACATGGATTTTTGCAGAGAAATTCGGCGTTTAATCAAAAGAATCAGACTCAGCCGCGTTGCTGCCAGCCTTCTGAGTCAATATACTCACCAGCCATACCGCCAGAGCCGACAAAATAAAGGCCGGAGCCACAAAGTCCAGAGACAGATTGGCAGGAGATGCAGAAGATTATCTGATTGGCCACGAATTCACACGAATGTTCACGAATGAGATGCTGAACACAAAAAAATCCGAATATCATACGTTTTCAAGTTCGTGTCTATTCGTGGCTCAACAATTTCATTTCTTAAACTCTACTCCAATTGTGGATTGCCTGCTTGTGAAAGCGAGATCCTGGAAAAACAGCTCGTCCTTTGAATATTCAAGCTTGAAGAAGATACTTGTCTGTCTATTCAAACGGTAGTCGATTTTTCCATATAAGTTATTTTCCGTGTTCAGAGGCGTGTACACGGCATACTTTAGCGAATCACCGAACGCGGGTAAATCACGTAAATAAGTGTCGAGCAAAAGGAAAACAGACCATCTGCGATTGAGGATTTTGCCAAATAAAACTCGAATCGAGTGTTCCGTATTCAGGTCCGCACTCAGCTCAGAGCGATAATGCAGAAAGCGGTATTTAAATCTGAAAACATGATTCTTTTGAAATTCATAAGAGAATTCAGGGCCCAATCGCCAACCGGAATTTTCGAGCTGATTTTGGTCAAAGCTAACGTTGATGTCATTGCTGATCGTGTATCTTTCCGCGTACACGCCTCCGCCAAGCCTGGAATAGCGGCTGAGCGACCAATTGATTTTGCCGCCCATGACGAGCGCATCCAAGCTGTTCCTCAAACTTGAAGTCAAATCACGATAGGCATATTTGAAATAGAGGAGCAAGTTTTGATTATGGGAAACAGTCCACAGTGTGGTTCCCTGAAGCTGGAGAACATCGAAGTTGAGATCCAAGCTAGTGTTACCATAATGATAGCGTTCGCGGGAAAAGCTAAGGCCCCAACTCAATTTCTGCGTTCTGTGCCAATAATCTCCATCCGCTGAATACTTAATGATACTGGTAGAGTTGGTCAGACCGTATATCTTTGGCCGGATGCGAAGCCTAAGTGACCAGATGTTTTTTCGATCTTCGTGTTTATAGTTTGCACGGAAGTCCATTCGAGAGGTGAAATAGTCGTTGCCAGAACCACCAAACCCTTTGCCATGAAACGGACCCATTTCGCCGGAGAACTTCAGTCCGAGTTGGGCATGGACCGGCAGCCCGTTAAATGAAACAAGACAAATGGACAGTAATACAATTTTGCGGAAGGTCAAATTTGGCTTAGTCAGTTGATCTTATTCAGTATTGCCAAGCTTCTGTGCCAGAATCGTCCCGTATTGTTTTAGCAAATCTTCGACATGCTTTAATAATTTCAAGTATTCATGGAGAGATAAGTTCCTGCTTTCCACGCCCAGGTCCGTGGCAGTGGTTTTTGTGGGAAGCGAGCTATCTTTGAAATCCAATTGATTGGCAAGCGATAAATAGGCCTGAATTTGCAGGGATATCACACCGCTTTTTTCCGACAGTATGCTTGCAAAGTTTAATTCTCTTGCGTCGGCACTTTCCAGTGTAGCATTTTGTTCGGCCGCCGGTAAAACGCCAATGACACCCTCGGTATCCACATCCTGCAGGAATTCATCCGTTTTCTCCTGGAGCAGGATCATGTCTTCCAGTTCCAGCTTCGCTTTTTGCAGACTACTGATCCATTCATCCACTTCCGCAGATGCGTTCTGCAGGTAGTCTGTCAGGATTTCCTTCTCGAGGTCGTTTTCCGCTTTATTTAGCTGAATGGATTGAATTTTTTGCGGATCAAATGAAAAGGATTGGGTGACTGGCAAAATTATGATTCTCTTTTCAGCAATGTTTCGGATCCGCCTTTGCAGCTCATGCTTGCTCCCGGTAAATCGTTGGGATTGCTCAATAGCGCGCATAGAATCTAGCATTGCAGTATACTTCTCGGACAGGATGTCCCGTTTAAATGCAAGAGATCTTTGCAGTTCTTCCATCGATTTCTGCTGTTCTTCAATTTCCGTGGAAAGACTCAAAGCCCGCGCCATCAGTTTTTCCAGTTTGTCTCGGTTTACTTTGTTCTGACTCTTTTCATTGTCGATTTCTGTTGCCGACCGCGCCAGCCTTTCATTCAGAGAATCCAATTTTGACTGCTGCTGTTTGAATTTCGCCAACGTCGCGTAATAATCTTTTTCCAAGTCAGGGAGATTCTGTGCGAAGAGGAGGGAGGAAAATATCAGCAAGACCAAAATTGTTCGAATTAGGTTCATTTTATGTCACTCTTTGTTTTATCATTATTTTCACTCACAACCGATTTTTTTCAACACCGAATAACACCCGCCTGCGTCGGGCAGGCCGAAATCACCGAAAGACACAATAGAGCATCTGGACAGCATGGCATATTTTCATTTTTCAAATTTCAGTATTTTCCATTGATCAAAATTCCACGAATTTTATTCACTGCCGTGTCAGCCATCATAATATTTCGGTTTTCAGTGGTTTCGGTGTTCAACATAAAACTCAACTTCAATCAATCAGTCCGAATTTTTCCATCTTATAATACAAGGTACTGGTCTTGATGCCAAGCAATTTGGCTGCCCGGTTCTTGACGCCATTCGCCCTCTTTAGTGCTGCCTGAATCATGTTTTTTTCGAATGAATAGAGCGTCTCATCCAGCGGGTAATCTTCATGATCCGGTGAAGCTTTTCGCACCCCGCCCAGGTGTTGGGCAATCAAACTCGGGCGAATTTCAGAATCTGCGCATATCACCGCAAGTCTTTCCATTAGATTCTCCAATTCCCGGACGTTGCCCGGCCAGGAATAATCCTTCAGGAGATTCATTCCCTCGGATGAGATGGTTCTGGCGGGTTCGTTCCTTTTCTGCGCCAACTTAGCCAGGAAATGTTCAACGAGAGTGGGAATGTCTTCACGCCGCTGCCGAAGCGCCGGCAGCTTTACGGGAAATACGCTCAGCCGGTAGAATAAATCCTCCCGGAATTGACCATTCTCAATGAGCCGTTGCAGGTTTCTGTGCGTGGCGAATATCAATCGAACATCAACTGAGATGGTTTGTTCTCCACCAACGCGTTCAAACTCCATTTCCTGCAAGACGCGCAGCAGCTTGACTTGAAGGGACGGCGGAATGTCGCCAATTTCATCCAGAAAAAAAGTGCCTCCGTGGGCCAATTCGAATCTGCCCTTCTTCTGCTTGATTGCGCCCGTAAAGGCTCCTTTCTCGTGTCCGAAAAGCTCGCTTTCCAAAAGATTCTCATTCAACGAAGCGCAATTAAGCTTCAAGAATGGCTTGTCGGAGCGAGGACTCTTTCTGTGGATCGCCCGCGCAACCAGCTCCTTACCGGTCCCGCTTTCCCCTTCAATCAAGACCGTGCTGTCGCCGCGGGCAACACGATCGATCAGTTCAAACAGATGTCGCATGGCAGGAGAATTCCCGATCATACTTTCGTATTCCGCAAAGAGGTCCCCCTGAAGCAGGAGGTTTTCCTCTCGGAGCAGATTCATGGCTCGGCTCTGATCCATCTTCTCCATTACCTTTCTTACGCGAATCCTCAGTTCTTCCGGAGAAAAAGGTTTGGTGATGAAATCGGCCGCGCCGATCTGCATGGCCTCCACGGCCTTCTCCACTGTTCCATATGCGGAGACCATGATCACCTCGGTGTGAGGCGTGTTTTCTTTTATCTTTCTCATTAATTCCAGGCCGTCCATCGGCTCCATTTTGAGGTCGGTGACGACCAGAGGGACCGGACGTTTTGCAAATGACTTGAGGGCGTCCACGGCATTTTCAAAAGCGAATACGCAATACTCGGCCCGACGCAAGCTCTCGACCATGCCAAGCCGCATGGTTTTGTTATCCTCTACCACGTAAATCTCGTCGAAATTCATATCAGCCACGTTGTTTGAACTTCTCGTTGGAGATCGCAAAAGTACATCCTTTTTCCGGATTGTTGGTTACTGTGATCTCCGCCATATTTGCACGACAGAGCTTCCGGCAGATTGCAAGTCCCAACCCGGTACCGTTTGTTCTTGTTGTAAAGAAGGGCTCGAACACAGAATGAAGGTTCTCCTGCGGAATGCCGGGTCCGTCATCTTTAACCAGAAGGGTTGTTTTAGCCTCATTTTCCTTTACTTCGATCTCGATAGAACCGCCAGGCTCGGTCTGCTCCAGACCGTTGGATACGAGATTCATCAGGATTTGCCGCAGGTGGTGCGGATCGAAGTAAACGCTATTCGCCGAGGCATTTTGAGAAATGGTGAACCCCATTGCCTCGCTTTGGGCTTGAAAGATGTCGCGTATTTCGTCAACCAAACCGGAGACGTCCACCCATTCCGGTTTGGCTACGACGGGTTTGCTGTAATTAAGAAAATCGTTGACAAGGACCTTCAGGCCCGCTATTTCATCGAGAATTTTCCTGGCGTAATCCTTGCTCACGCTGTCGGACGGTGCGGCTTCTTCGATGAGACCCGCCAGCAGCTCTATGCCGCCGAGAGGATTGCGGATTTCATGTGCAATCTGGGCGAGCATGTCCATCTTTTCTTTTTGTTTCTGGGCGATGTCATTTCTCATTCGGTCCAGCGCCCGGGTCAGGGTGGCTAGCTCGCCATGGATGCCGGCTGGCGCGGCTGCATCGAAGCGGCCTTTGCCCAGATCCTCGCTGAATTTCACCAGCCGGTCGATTGGCTTGGCTATAGAGCGAGCCAGCAGCCAACCTGATACTATAGTGATGAAGACACCCGTTAGCCCGATTATCCAGAAGATTCTTGCGAGATCCTCTATTCTGGCAAGCCGGGCCGCGCTCTCCTGTACGCCGAGCCAGTGACCTTCATCGAGTCGGTAAAATCCCCATAAGTACCAATTGCCGTCCTCTCCCTTAAATGGGAGTGAAAGTGTGCTTTCTGCCAAGTTCAGTCCGATTATTTCCGAACGACTGAGCGAAAGCTGTGGCTGGGATCTGCCCAATTGAAAAGTCGAATCCGAATGCGCCAGGATCGTGAAATCGGCATCAAAAATGAACGCCTGATTCAGCCCCATTACTGTGGATTGATTCTGCAGATACTCCCGGTAATAACTGTTCGCCAGGCTCTTTCTGTCACCTACCGGTAGAAGGGGCAAGAATTTTTGATTAAGGCCCACGCCGGTCAACCGCGTGAGGAGAGCGGTCTGCTCATAGAGTTGGTTGCTGTAAATGTTGCGAACAAAATAGTAGCTTACGGTAGACAATGCCCCAACCAGCACGACTGTGATTGACGTGAAAATAAGGATAATGCGAAGCTTGATGGTCAGCTTCGGGAACAACCTGCCTATTCTATCCACTACGAATCGCCTTGATTTGAGGACTTACAACCTTGTTGCCAATAAGCCTGGACTTCCACAAGATAACCGTTATTCTGACTGTTTTGCAGAAATCTCTTATAAACCTACAAAAGAGAACATCGTCTTTGCAAGGAATTATGGATGCACGTCGCCTACATTCTTGATCTCCAACGCACATAAAGGTCATGAATGGGTACATAACCGGTCCTACAAATATAGAAAAGGTGTATCTTGAACCCGTACTACCAAGGTATCAGATGACAACACGATTCCAAGAAAATATTGCTGAGCATCACCGAAATTGACCTCAACACTGTCATCATACGAAAATTGGCCATTATTTAGCTTTCTTCCGTAAATATGGAGAGTATTCTTTCCACGGGGGAAGTAGGTTAGTATAGCCGCTTCCGGCCCTGCCAGTGGAGATAGTTCAGAAAGTAAAGCGCTGAAGTGATCCTCGCCGTTAATGGTCGCCGTCACGGATTTGCCGGCAAAACCCAATTGAAGATCCACTTGAACCGATACCAATTCACTCTCCGCATTTTCCGAGGCTGGATTAACAATTCCTTCCTTTGTGCATGCAATTAGCAAGGTTGATAAAGCTATAACCGTAGCAACATTCTTAAGAAAGTGCATTTTCACTCCTTCCAGTATAGGTGTCCTCATTACGTATTGATCCATTCTGATCTCCGGGCCGCCTCACGAGTTACTAGAATGTGCTCCTAAAACCCAACCACCATTGGGCAACCCGGAAGCGGTCGTCGAAATCCGGCTCGACCAGCAAATTGATTTTCAAGTCCGGTGAGACGGCGACCTCAAAGCTGGTGATGAGGTCCGTGTGATCCTCGGTAATCCTTCTTCGCGGCTGGGTGTAGCGTTCACCAAAATTGGTTTCCACTTTTGTCTGGCCGTCGTCGACACGCTCTCGCCGCGCAAAAATCGCAGTCGTCTGCTCCTCGATATTCCAGCTTTCGAGAATCCTATTCACGCCGATCAAAACACTCCAATTCGGATTCAAATGGAACTTCAACATGATGGGTAGTTGTACGGTCCAGTTCAAGGACTCATAATTCCAAAGCAGCGTTTTGTCTTCCGTCAGACGGTAATATCTTCTCGTCGTATCAGGCTGGGAAGGTTCGTAATAACTAAGATGATTTGAAGATCTCGAAGCTGAAACCGGTTCGATGCTTTTTATCCTTGATTTGTCTCGGGAGATGTAAACAGCAGCCAATACCGTGTTTTTCTCACTCAATTTCCATTTGTAGCTCACCAAACCTTCATGAGTCCATCTGTCTCTGTTGCCACTACCGGTACGGATATCGGATAGGGAAGATTCATAAAGATAGAACGAACGATTTGAATTCCATTCCCAACGAGAGGTATAAAAAGAAGTGTCGCGGATCGTCGAAGCATTAGAGAGATCGATATCGCTCTCGCCGTATCTAAAGTAGAGCGAGAGCTTCCTCCGGTCCGATATGTTGTGTGAGAAGCTCACACGCCCGTATCGGGTTGCTCCGCTATGATTCCAGGTCTGCGTCGTCGATGCATCGTTGAAGCCGGAGCTTTCATTGTAAGAATTATTTGGATCGCCATAGGCATACATTGAGTTGTCTGCCGAGAGATGCTGCTGGTCTGCTTTACCCGATAGATAGCCGACTTTGATGCCAGCGGAGGTTTCGGGAGATAATTGAAACCGAAGGCCGCCGCTTACATCCAAATGGTCGTAGTCCTGAATTCGCTCGCGTTGGTTCAAGTATTCATACTCGGATGGGTCGATGCCGCCGTACGGGCTTCTAACGGAATTCAGATAGGATCCATCACGGGAATGAATGACTCCGTTCAAGGAGAGTCCCAAATCCACTTTTGGGGACAGGTGGTAGCCTAAGTAAGCCGCGAAAAGATGTCCGCTGATCATCATCTCATCTTCGCCGGAAAAGCGGTCTATGATTGGCACATCGGCGACACGGTTTTCGAAGGCGTCATAACCGGCCCGGGCATTGTAGATCCACGACGGGACGGTGTAGAACGGCTCGTCCTTGTGGATTATCTGGTAGGTTGCACCGACAAACAGATTTTGCGCTGATTTGCCGAAGGGATAAGTAAGAAGACCAAATGAAAAGACCGGCTCCGGCTCGGTTCGCGTCTGGCTGACCCAGCGCGGGTCGATATAAGGCGGATAGGCAAATCTGGCGGCGTCTGTTTCGGCCGCCATTAACCCGTAGTCAACATAGTAGTCGCGAAAAGGCGCCTCGGTTCGATCTCCCCTGAAATCGATATAGAGCAGCGTAGACTTTTTTTCAAAGGCAGGCAAATTAGCAGGATTCAGATAGATGTCCAGAAAGGGATCTTCGATCAGTCCCACTGCGGCGTTTTGGAATCGCTGTAATCCAAATGTGTTCAAGAAATGGCTTTTGAAAAATAAGCTTGAACGCTCATAGCTCTTTTCCGTTACGCGTTCTCCGAAGTATTGCGCGGAGAGGCTTGCCGGTAACAGCAAAAAGATGAGGGTGAGTAGTCTTTTCATTTTGTTACTCTCCTTTTGCTTGAATCAAATCTTCAATACCTAAAATTTGAAGGGGAACACCACACTTCATTTGGAACTCCAACTTGTTATCGGAATGGAAACCGTAATCCGGTGTGTAATGACGTGAGCGTCCAGCAGTGTTAAGGAGCCGCTGGGCGCGACAATGATGCTTTGGAATCCCCGGCTGTCGCCAGCACTTTCCAAAGTAGCATTCAACGACACACCCGGTTGTCCAG
Source organism: Bacteroidota bacterium (assembly GCA_030624545.1). Classification (GTDB taxonomy): domain Bacteria; phylum Zhuqueibacterota; class JdFR-76; order JdFR-76; family DREG01; genus JAUXJX01. The sequence continues at coordinate 8,241 of JAUXJX010000050.1, forward strand.
TCCCCGTGGTCCAGCGGCCCTGGTATTTGACCTGCAGCTCTTGCAGATTCAGGATTAGCCCAAAACTGGCCGTCCATTCCTGCCATCGTTCGCGCTGCTTTCGACGAAATTCCTGCACATAGTTGTTCTGGACAAGCTTGTACCCAATCGATCGAACCTGAAGCCCGAATTGAATTCCAAACCGTTCATTTTCCTGGCTGGTAAAACCCAGCCGTAAAAGATAATTTGAAAACTGGAAATCGTTCTCCACCGTTTTCCCTCCCGGGAGAATGATTCTGCCAATTGGTGTTTCAATTCGTTCGGCAGCGTCTGCCCAGGTATTGCTTAATATTGGTTCATAAATGAAATCGATTCCGACGACGCTTAGTTTCTCGGATCTTGAAAATCCCAGCCCAATGTTGTAGGCCCAGGAATTTCCCGGATCCCTCGGAATATTCATAAGCTCGTAGTTTGGTATCTTGGGATGCGATACCCAATTGCCGGTCATAATTCCTCCAAGGCGCCAACCATCACTCCCGATTGGCACCACATATCCCAAATGAACCCCCCATGTCCTGGATCGATCCAGATTTCTCTCCATACGGGTATCGATTATGGAGTTGCCAAGATCTTCAATCCAGCGCCAATCGTTATAGGTGACATCATGCGTCATGTCGAATCGATTATATAGCAGCATCGCTTCGAGGGAGCGGTCGTCACTAAGCTCGGAAATCAGACCCACGCGTAGGTCAAGGATGCTGCCGAATTGTTCGCTATCCTGACTGCCCGGATACAGCAGATCCACACCATCTACCGCGTCCAAATCGGCCCAGAAGACACTGCCTCCAATAG
>JAUXJX010000101.1 GCA_030624545.1 Bacteroidota bacterium
AAGAATTGTTGAAGCATATCAGTTTTTAACGAATCAGAAAAGGGAATTCATACTTTCCAAACAGTTGGTAAGGAGTGGAACATCTACAGGTACAAGTATTGCGGAAGCGAATGGTGCGATTTCCAAAGCTGATTTTTCCAACAAGATATCGGAACAACTGATCATTGTTAACTGATAATTGATCACTGGAGCCCCCCATGTTTAGAAATTTTCTGAAAATCGCCATAAGGAACTTTGTTAAACACAAAGTCTATTCTTTGATCAACATTTCCGGACTTGCAATAGGCATGGCAAGCGTAATATTGATCGGGTTGTACATTCAAGATGAATTGAGTTATGATAGATATCACAAAAATGCTGACAGAATCTACAGATTTGCAAAATCATCTGATGGATCCGCGATCCCAAGTTGGATAGGAACCCCGGCTCCGTTGGCTCCCGCCCTAAAGGCCAAATTCCCCGAGATTGAGAATTATGTGAGATTCGATCCTTTTGGCTTTAAGAATAAGACTCTTATCTCTTACAAGCAGAAGAGCTTTTATGAAGAGAGGTTTTATCTGGCCGATCCTTCGTTATTTGAGGTTTTTGATTTCAAGCTTGTAAAGGGTAACCCCGAAACTGCCCTCGTTAACCCTACGGATCTGATCATAACGGAATCGACAGCGAAGAAATATTTTGGCAGTGAGGAAGCGATAGGAAAAACCATTAATTATGATGGAACAATTGATCTTACCATTACCGGGGTCCTGGAGGATGTTCCTGATAATTCGCATTTCAAATTCGATTTTGTTGGATCATTCAAATACTTAGATATGATCCACCAAAGAGATATCCAGGATAGCTGGGGCATGTCGAATTATTACACTTACATTTTGCTCAGAGAAAATGTGAATCCGAGGGAATTTGAGACAAAAGCAACCGATTTTGTTGCAGAGCTGACAAATGAACCTGACAACCTTGCTTATCTGCAGCCACTCACTGACATTCATTTGCGTTCAAAAATAACCAGGGATCCACTTCGACAGGGTAGTATGGGAGACATTTATCTCTATGCTTCAATTGCTGTTGTGATACTTCTGATAGCCTGTATCAATTTCATGAACCTTTATACGGCGAAGTCCGAAATTCGCGGAAAAGAAGTCGGCATGCGAAAAGTGCTCGGGGCACATAAAAGGCAGCTCATATCACAGTTCCTTTGCGAATCGCTATTGCTTTCAATTCTTGCGCTGCCAATCGCTGTCTTGCTTGTTGAGTTCGCCATCCCCGAATTCAATCAAATTATAGGCAAAGCAATTCAGATAGAATACGCGAAAAGCTCCATTCTGTTTGGCGGATTAATCATATTGACGACAGTTGTCGGTTTGGTGTCGGGCAGCTATCCGGCATTTTTTATCTCTTCATTTCAGCCCATAAAGATGCTGAGGGGCAAATTAAGCACAGAGAACAAGGGACTCACGTTCAGAAATATATTGGTGATTTTTCAATTCGCCGCATCGGTAGTGCTTATAGCCGGTTCGCTGATCATAAATGACCAAATGCAGTTTGTCAGAAACAAGAAATTGGGCTACGACAAGGAAAATATTGTCAATATTCCTATATACAGTAAGGAAACCAGGGCAAGTTATGGAGTATTCAGAAATGCGGTTTTGAGCAATGCGAATGTGGTGGATGTGACGGCCACATCTTATACCCCGAGCATTGAAAGATGGAGAGAGGGGACTTTCTTTGAGGGGCGGAAGGAAAACGACGATCATGCGTTTTACCGAATGTCCGGCGATTTCAATTTGATCGATGTGTTTGGCATAGAGATGGTCGAGGGGCGGTCATTCGACCGCAGCCATCCGGCGGATTTGTTAAAAAGCTACATCCTAAATGAATCTGCCGTCAAAAGCATAGGCTGGAGCAATAAAGAAGCTATCGGCAAAGCTTTTGGTGATAGCCTCGGGAAGGTAATCGGCGTTGCAAAGGACTTTCACTTCAGATCACTACGATTCAGTACCATGCCTTTGGCGATAAACGTGATGCCAAGGATGTTTCAATATGTCTCGATAAAGATTAAGCCCGGTGATATTCCGAATACCATTCGCTTTTTTGAAAGCAAGTGGAATGAAATCAATCCCGGACTCCCATTCGAGTTTTATTTTTATGGTGACGAATTTGACAAGCTGTATAAAGCCGACACAAAATTGGGCATTCTTTTCCGGTATTTTACCTTCCTTGCGATTTTCATAGCCTGTCTGGGGTTGTTGGGTCTGGCGTCGTTCATGGCTGAGAAAAGAACCAAAGAGATCGGAATTCGCAAAGTGCTCGGCGCCTCAGTGTCAGGCGTCGTGTTACTACTATCCAAGGAATTCACTAAATGGGTGCTGCTGGCCAATGTGATTGCCTGGCCTATTGCCTGGTACACCATGAATAACTGGCTGCAAAATTTTGCTTATAAAATTGATATTGGTTTCTGGGTCTTCGTTTTATCAGGGGGTATCGCATTGATTATTGCCCTTCTTACGGTGAGTTCGCAGGCAATCAAGGCGGCGCTGTCAAATCCGGTGGAGGCGTTGCGGTATGAATGATGTCAGAATCAGTAAACAGTTAGCAATGACTAGTCAGTCGTTAGCGGTGATCATTAATACGACCACAGGGGACAAATTATGAAGAGCGAGAGTGTTGTCTACGAAAAGGCTTACCAGTTTGCGATAAGAATTGTTAAAGCATATCAATTTCTAACGAATCAGAAAAGGGAATTCATACTTTCGAAACAGTTGATAAGGAGTGGAACATCTATAGGCGCCAATATTGCGGAAGCGAATGGTGCGATTTCCAAAGCTGATTTTTCCAACAAAATATCGGTAGCCTACAAAGAATGTCTGGAAACGAAATACTGACTGTCTCTCCTTAACGATACAGATTTTATCGACAACGAAACATTCGAAAGCATATTCGCTGAAGCTGACGAAATCGGAAAGATCCTTTTTTCCATTCTAAGAACTACTAGAATAAGCAAGTGAACTATTATGTCATTCAATGTAACAACCGGTCATTGTTAACTGATAACTGATAACTGATCACTGGAGCTCCCATGTTTAAGAATTATTTCAAAGTCGCATACCGCAATCTGATGCATCATAAAGGCTACACAGCCATAAATATCCTCGGTCTGGCAGTAGGCCTTAGCGCTGCCATCTTAATTCTGCTTTACATTTTGTTTGAATTTAGTTTTGACCGGTTTCATGCGAATGCTGATGACATTTACAGGGTGTCTATTGTGTCAAAAAAAGAAGGCAGCGTAGAATACGACTCGCACGGTTTTGTGCCGCCGATGGGTCCGGCCATGAAGAGGGATTTCCCCGAGGTCGATGAATTCGTTCGAATTTCGTCGTATCGCACTGCGTATTTCTTTTTCCAAGGCAAAGCCATCAAGGTCAATCGCATTTGTCATGTCGACTCAAGCCTTTTCGAAATATTTTCTTTTCAGCTCATTGCCGGCAACCGAAAGGCCGCGTTAGCAGAACCGTACTCAATCGTCCTCACGGAGACAACGGCTAAGCGCATATTCGGCTCAGAACCGCCATTGGGAAAAACCGTCAATCTGGATGATGGCAACATTTATAATATCACGGGCATTGTCAAAGATCCTCCGTCCAATTCACATATCCAATTCAATACACTGATATCTTTTTCCACATTATACAAGGACCCGGAATTGTACCTGGATTGGGATGGCGGCAATCAATATACCTCCTATGTTAAGCTCTCCGCTCACGCCTCCCCGCAAGATGTGGACCGCAAACTTCCCGATTTCATGCGGGGCTACATGAACAAAAGACTCGCAGATATCGGTGTTCGATACGAGCCATACCTTCAGCCTCTAAGAAAAATTCATCTTCAATACGATAGCCCCTCCACTCGCACCAATATTTTCATTTTTTCAGCAATCGCTTTGCTGATTCTCCTAATGGCCTGCATCAATTTTGTCAATTTGTCAACGGCTCGCGCTGGTAAACGCGCCAGGGAGGTTGGCGTTCGCAAGGTTCTCGGAGCAAAAAGACAGAATATCGCAAAGCAGTTCTTAACGGAATCTGTTCTTTTGAGCGTTGTCTCCTTGGTGCTTGCAGTTCTTTTTGTCGAACTCTTTCTTCCCGTTTACGAGGGCTTGGTCAGCGTAAATCTAGGGTCAATAAACCTTCTTGGCATGAATTACATCTGGGTTTTGCCGGTCATCATTTTGCTCGTTGGCGTGCTTGCGGGTGGTTACCCGGCCTTTTATTTGTCCTCCTTTCAGGCGGTGGAAACACTCAAAGGTGCGTTCAAAGCGGGTAAGATCAAACCTCGGAATATTCTTGTGGTCCTGCAATTCGCCATATCAATTGGCTTGATAATTTGCGCCTTCTTGATCAACGATCAGCTTCGCTTCATGAAAAATAAAGACCTTGGATTTGACAAAGAGAGCATCGTCGTTGTTCCTTTCCCGAATGATGAAATCAAATCCAGATCCGGCATCCTGAAGAATGAGCTTTCCAGATTGCCAGGCGTTTTGAACGTAGCGGCCTCGTCTGAGGTGCCGATTAGAGGATTTACGATGAACGGTTATTTCCCGCAAGGATTCACAAGTCCGCTTATGATCCACGTCGTCGACATCGATGAGGATTTCTTGAAGACATTCGACATCAAGCTTGTCAACGGCAGGAATTTTTCAAAAGAATTTCCCACTGACCGGGAGGCTTACCTGATCAATGAGTCTCTGGCTGAATTGCTGAGCTGGGATGATCCGCTAGGGAAGATCATTCGTCGAAATGGCGATCACAGAATAATCGGAGTCGCCGCGAATTTTCATTATGCCACCTTGTATGATAAAGTCGAACCGTTGATCATCACCAATCGTCCCTGGAGAGATCGTTTTGATAATCTCTCGATCAAGATCGGCATGAGCAACGTCTCCGGAACTCTCGGTGCCATGGAGGAAACCTGGCAGAGATTCGCGCCGGCGGTTCCGTTTGAATATTGGTTTCTGGACGAATCGTTTGACAGCCTCTATAGATCGGAGCAGCGCTTCAGGGAGATTTTTTTCTATTTCTGCTGCCTTGCCCTGTTTATCGCCTTGCTCGGTCTTTTTGGTTTGGCATCGTGCTCAGTCGAACAACGGACCAAGGAAATTGGTGTGCGCAAGGTTCTCGGCGCTACAGCAATGGGCATAACAAGCCTGTTGTCGAAGGACTTTTTAAAGCTAGTTATTGTAGCCAATATCATTTCATGGCCCATTTCCTGGTTTGCGATGAATCATTGGCTGCAGGGTTTCGCCTATCGCATCGAGATCGGCTGGTGGGCGTTTTTGTTGGCCGGCGGCCTGGCGCTGCTGATTGCGCTATTGACGGTGAGCACACAGGCGATTCGGGTGGCAGCGGCGAATCCGGTTGGAGAGCTTGCGGTATGAATGATTTGATTGCGGATTTCGGATTGACGATTTCGGAATTCTATGACGGCGAGGCCAAATGACAGCGAAGGGAATGACCTAATGACATTTTATGCGGAGGAAAGATGTTCAAGAACTACCTAAAAATAGCGCTTCGCAATTTTCGAAAATACAAGGCTTATTCAGTCATCAATATCGCCGGGCTGGCTTCCGGAATAGCTTGCTGCATCTTGATCTTGCTTTATGTGCAAGGTGAATTAAGCTACGACCTATTCCATGACAAAGCCGACCGGATTTATCGGGTCATAACAGATGAAGAGAGTGAAGGCCAAGTGCGCCATCTCGCCCACACCTATGGCCCTCTTGCACCGGCACTTTTGACAGATTTCCCGGAAATTGAGCACGCCGTGCGACTTTTTCCACATAATCTTGCGGTGCAGTTAGGGGCGCAAAAAAGCTTTCATGAGAAGCGATTCTTTTTCGCAGACTCTGCTGTTTTCGAGGTGTTTTCATTTGGGTTTAGGAGAGGCAATCCGAAGACGGCCCTGCGAGCACCTTATTCTCTGGTGCTGACAGAGGCAACGGCGCAAAGATATTTTGGTGATGAGAATCCCATTGGCAAGGTGCTGCGAATCGAAGGTCAATATGATTTTAATGTGACGGCCGTATTGGAGAACCCTCCACCCACTTCACATTTCCATTTCGATTTTCTAGCGTCTATGGAAAATGTGCCTCAAGTTCTGGGCTGGAACCCGCACTGGCATTGGCCGCCGTTCTACAATTATGTTCTACTGCCGGAACATGTTTCCGCCGAGTCGATTGAAGGCCGCTTTCCCCAGTTTATCACCAAAAATATCGGCCGGGGTGAAGTAGATTCCCGCAGTTTCTATTTGCAGCCTTTAAAGGATATTCACCTCAACGCCAGCCTCGAGAGCGAGATTGCGCCCACCGGTAACATGGCCTACATCTATCTTTTCTCGGCCATTGCGTTCTTTATTCTGCTGATTGCCTGCATTAATTTCATGAATCTTGCCACGGCGCGTTCGGCCAATCGTTCTCGTGAAGTGGGGTTGCGTAAAGTAGTGGGAGCGCAGCGCGCGCAATTGATCAAGCAGTTCCTGGGGGAGTCGCTGTTCTACTCCTTTCTGGCCATGCTGTTGGCCCTCGTTCTGGTGGAAATGTTGCTGCCTAGGTTTAATCAATTGCTGGGCAAGCAGATTGATATTAACTACTTTGAAAACTGGACCCTATCGCTCGGCCTCATTGTACTCGCATTCCTGGTTGGCATAATATCCGGCAGTTATCCCGCCATCTTTATGTCAAGTTTTCGCCCTCTGAAGGTGTTACAGAGCAATTTATTTTCTGCCTCGGGCCAAAGGGGTGCACTTCGGTTTCGCTCCGTACTTGTGGTGACGCAGTTCGCTATTTCAATAGCGCTTATTATAATAACCTACATCGTGAGCGCTCAACTGAATTTTATTCAAAACAAGCGCCTCGGCTTTAATAAAGAACATATAGTCGTAATACCCATTCGCGATGCCGAAACGCAAAACAATTACGAAACGCTCAAGAATGCGCTTGTGGCCCAGCCCGAT
>JAUXJX010000391.1 GCA_030624545.1 Bacteroidota bacterium
AAAGGCCGTGGCGATTTCTGACAATTAGTTGGATAGAGGCCGCCCCCCTTCGACGGAGTTTATCCCTTCGGCTGGTTTCGGGACAGGCCTGAACGAAGTGAAGGGCTCAGGCCGCCCCTTCGATACGCCGCAATAGCGAACTTAAACGATGGTTGCGGAGATGAGCAAAGCGGCCTCCGCAACCCAAATGCTCCACCGAGCCGTGAAGGAAACCGCTGCACTAATTTCCGTCACGATCTAATAATTTGAATGTTTAAGTACAGCCCCCACAAGCTCGTCACGAGTCACTCTCCCTCTGTTTTAACACTTAAGAGCTCAGCTCGAATCCCCGCTGCAAAAAATCGGGAATTTATTGGCGCTGCCCTGTTGTTTAATAGCAATGCAGTTTTGAAAGAAAGCAAAAGTGGAGTCTAAATGCACAAAGCAGCAAAATGTTTCTCGTTCACACTAGGCTGCAAACGCAGGTTTTTGGGGAGTAAGAGTACCCTGTGAGAGTCTCTCTGCTTCTTTTTGCGGTTTCGCTCAGCTGGCTCACATCGTCCGATGCTTTTGCCGGCGCCTGGACCCTTCCCAAGGGCCGTCTATGGTTGAAATCGGCTATCTACTATCAATCAACGAAATCGAGATTCTGCACAGAACAAGATGCCCGCTCTCTGTCCTTTCAGGAGGCCGGCTGCACCTCGGCGGGCCGCAGCGCTCCATTCGACCCTTTTGTGCGCGGCGAAAGTGAAGCACTGGCAATCTTCACAGAAGCGGTTTATGGCGCAACCGGCTGGCTCGATCTTGGGATTCAGGTGCCATTTTACAGCCTGCAATTTACCAATCTCGCCAATCCCGGTAGACCACGAACTACCACCTTAGGAGATTTGCGTTTCTTCGCTAAAGTTCGCCTGCTAGAAAAGCCCTTCTTGTCCAGCATAACACTCGGAGCCAAGAGCCCAACCGGGGATTTCAATGTCGATGCGGAGGCGGTTAACGTGAGCGAGGGGCAGTGGGATTTCGAGGTGCTAGGCGAAATCGGCAAGTCTTTTTGGCCCGTGCGTGGTTACGTCAGTTTGGGAGTGGGTTATCGCTTCAGAAATGATAACGACAATTTCGAGCATACCATGGGTAATGAATTCATCGCGCTGCTGGAAGCCGGCTACAATGTCACGGACAAAATCATGCTCAAAGGCAGTCTTGACTGGCTGCGCGGTAGTAGACCTCAGCTGAAGTCAACCGGTGACAAACTGCTCTGGCATCGCGAGCTCATGACCATCGCACCGGCACTGGTTTACTCGATTGGCGAGAATCTCCAACTGGAATCATCCATACGCTTTTCCATTCGCGGCCGAGATTTCCCCGACGGTCCCCAGTTCATTGGGGCAGTCTCTTATGATTTTTCTTTGTTGGATTGAGGAGAGCGGATAGACCTCAGGTTAAGCCAGTTAGTGGCCTTTGCAGGGCGTTAATTCAGAGGGATGAGAGCCTCAAAATAGCTTCTGTTCATAGTCCAATACTCATCATCATCCTCCCCAAACCACTCCATAAAGGAAAGAATAAACCAGCCGCTGGCAGGAGGGATTTGCCGCGCAGGCTTCACCGGTCTCGGGGGTCTCGAGATTCGCCCCGGCCGGGGTTTGCGAGCGGCCCTCGGCGGCCTTGGCCGACCAATTTGCAGAATTTCGACAAGCCTGATAACACTATTTTCTATAGGCGCTGATTTCTGACCTCCCAAACACAACACACTCAACGAAGCGTAGATGGATGCCATTCATTCACGCCTTTTTATTAGTGGCCTATTTTTTTACTCAATTCCCTCAAACTTCACGTCGTAATTGTTGAAATTCAAAACCACCTTTTCTGCCCCATATTGAATTTCAATAAGTTTTGACTCCTTCTTTGCCTTGACAAATGGTCCACCAAAAAGCGGCCAATTATCAAAGATGACTTTCTCCCCATTAATCAAACGGTCTTCTCCATGGGTAAAATCCAAGCGGTCGCCATTGGAGTTGGTGTATACTACTCGCAGTGCTTCCATATCAATTTGAAGTCTATTGCCCATGATTTGTTGCTGAAAGGCCTCAAAAGAGGAATATTGCGATTTTTTAGCAACTTCCATGACGACACCGGTTTGACGGGAATTTAATGTCAGTCTATAATGATCGTCTTCTTCATGCCAGATTCCTTTCATGAGTGTCTTTACCGCGAAATATACGGAATCGGCCATACAAAATATCCAGCCTGAAGGATGTTCGACGCGATGTTTGATGATCTTCGAAAAGAATCCATTGACGTGTCCATTTCTTTCATCCTCCGGAATATTGTAAAGTGCGATGAGCGTATTTTGATGCTGAAACACCTCTTCGAAAGGCGAGCCTTCAACCCATTTGTTTCGATCTTTGTAATACGGTCGTTGCCGGAGAATATTGGCAATGATTTTATCCGGAGCGTCTGCAAAATACGTCAATAGTTGTTTGGCCGAATAGGATGGATTAATAAAGAAACAGGTTGAGCCATCTTTTGGGGAAGTCCAGGTGAGATCCCAACGATGATTTTCCACCGCTGAGATATCGCCATAGGAGGAGCCCAATGCATAATCCCTGGTTATATAATCATATTTCCACACGGGCATATTACCCTTATTAATCCCAAGTCCCCGTCGGGGCGCCTTCGTTTCCTTGTGGACGTACGGCTCGGACCGGTCGGTGGCGATGCTGCCAATAATCCAAAGCGGCTTGAAGCCCTGAACGGCGGCGAGACCAACATAATAGGTTTCGGGCAGCTCGGGATGAAAACTAGAATTCCCAAAAAAGAGATAGCCAAATGGGATGGCGGTGCCGCAGTTCAAGACCGTGTGCGTCACCTGGTTGTACTTTTCCCGACTGTGTGCGCCAATCCAATTGCCCTCCAGGTATTCAGGCGCCCAATCGGCAAGAAGAAGCTGCATCATCATCCAGGCTTTTCGCTTCATCAGCGGATCTTTGGAAAAATCATAGAGGGTTGTCAGGCACAGGTAATAGAGCGAATGATAGTTCACCGAATCGAACTCGTACATTCCCACCGAAACGGTTCGGTCGATCCAATCATCGATCCAACTTTCGGCCTCATTCATGGCTTCAATGGGAGTCATGCCGTCACCAAAAACAGGCCCACGTGGCCACGTTTGACCGTAGAGATACCTTGCAGTTCTGTATTGGAGCTTGTGGTTTTCGGTAAAGCCTTTATCGCTCCTAAAATGGTATGCCAGTTGTCTTTTGGCCTTCGCTACCCACTGTGGTGGCAGGTTGTCTTCAAAACGAAGAACAGCATCCATGATAGAATAGACATTAAAACTTCCCCAGTGTGCGGAATCATTGACAGAATCCCACAGATATTGAAGACCTGTTTCGCTGTCGACACCTGTATGGAGCTTCACAACTCCCAAATAGACT
>JAUXJX010000277.1 GCA_030624545.1 Bacteroidota bacterium
GACCATCGGGCCGATTTCTGAGGGGAGGCTGGGTTGGGTGACAGTTTGATTCATGTCGTTACTAATTCAAATTAGACAGGATAACAGGATCGACAAGATAAAAAGATATTCTGCACATCCTGTAAATGTTGTCTAAGATTTTTGTGCCCAGGCGACCAAAGAGACGATTCTGATGTTCAAAATACGAAGCTAAACCTCGGTCGTATTTTTAGTTCTGGAGACCGCAACCAAGAAGTTTAACTGTTTTATGTAGAAAAAAGCAAGCAAACTTGGAATTCCCCTGTCGGACAAACTTACCTCCAATACTGAATTTCCCAATCCCTTTTCCTGGCAAGTCGAAGCAATTTGCGCGTCGGATTTACGGCCACAACATTCCCAAAGAGTTCCATGTGATATGCATCAGCATGATGATCGGCGAAGACGATAGAGGCCGCGAAATCAATCTCCAGTTTCTCTTTCATCTGGATCAGCAGCTCTTTCTTTCGTACACCGTATGGATGAGGCCCCGCAATTTTTCCGGTGAACTTGTCTTCAAGTATCTCAAGCTTTGCTGAAATCACGAAATCCTGCGGACAAACAGATGACAAGTGGCAGGTCAGGAAATTCGGCGCCCCGCTCATGACCAAAATTTTGAAATCCCGTTCTTTGCAGGAATTCATCATCTCTATTCCGTCCCTCGATAGCTTCTGCGCAATGCTTTCTCCAAAAATTCTGGCTGATTCACGCTCTACCATCTCGACCGGAAGATTTCTCAGATAGGATTTGTTGCTTTTGAAAGCGTCTTCGAGGTTTCCCTGTAACAAATACCTCAGCGCTCTTGCGAAAAAGAAAATCATGTTTCTTATGGGAAGAATCCCACTCTTCAAACCGTGTAATACAAACAGCCTTTCCATCGAAGTCGAGGGCAGCAGCGTTCCATCCACGTCAAATACAGCCAATCGCGCCATGGGAGATCAATTGCCCTTTTTCATATCCGTCAAAATTCGTATCATTCCGTGGTCAAGAGGGTTTACACACATGCAGGAATGACAGGGATTAGAAACTTCCACAGCGCATTCTGCCACTGTCTGTTTAGATGGCATCCTTAAGTGCCCGCGGAAATTGCTTTTCGAAAAGATAAAATCGTCCGTCCCACAAGACCGGCAAGCCGCGAATCAAGTTCATTGCGACGACAATCCAAACGATCACGCCTGTAATGAGCTTCAGATTTTCAAGGAAGTTATCTGGGAACCAGGCGAGAAATGATTCACTTCCAATTTGAAAAATAAGAATAATACCGAGGAGGACAAAGGCTGTTACTTTACTCCCACCATAGACTGCCCGGCTGAAGCGTGAGGCGGTGAGAAATGTGGTAAATCGAGAGTGCATCATGGTCTTCTCACCGAAGGGGGTCTTGCCCTCTTTGGTATAGGCTACCGTGCGCAACGAATCGACCAGAAAGCTTCTGCTGATGAAAATAATCGGCACCCACATGCTCACCATGCCCATGGCGGTAAAGAAGATCCAAAAGATATGTTCGACGATTCGGTCCCCGGTAATATCAAACAACGCCCCGAAGTCACTCGCCACACCCAGTTTTCTAGCCACAATGCCATCCAGGGAGTCCAGGTAGATAATCAGAATGGTTAAGAATACTGCCATTATCCTTAGCGCAAAGCCACCTTGAAATAGGAGGATAACGGGCAGGGTGAGAAAAATGCGCCCCAACGTGATGATATTGGCTGCCATATTTGCTCCTACACCGGTTTTGAGACGAGAATGTTGACTGCTAAGATCAATTGATGCAGCGTATGGGTCATTACATATTTTTCTATAATATATGTGTTCTCTTTTGCATTTTGTCATACTTTTATTCAGATTGAAACGTGCTTAAACTTCGCTGCCACTGGACGGGAGTCTACAAATGAAAGCGGAAGCCTTACCCATCCCGAATCACTTCGATCCCGATGCAGTAGATGAGATAAGAAGGGTGCCTTATGAGGATCTGGCCCGGTCGGCGGTGAAGTGGACCGCTGAACATCAAATTCAGCCAGCCTCAGAAGATGAGTCCAGAATCTGTCTTGTGGCAGTAGACGTCCAGAACACGTTCTGCATTCCCGAATTTGAATTATACGTGGGCGGCCGTTCCGGAACGGGAGCTGTCGACGATAATCGCAGGCTATGTGAGTTCATTTATCGAAATCTCCATCTTATCACCCAGGTTGTACCGACCATGGATACCCACCAGGCCATGCAGATTTTCCACAGCATCTTCTTTATTGATGAGAATGGCAAACATCCCGCTCCTGCCACGCTGATTACTCAAGAAGACATTGTGCAGGAGAGATGGCGGTTTAATGACGCATTGAGTCAGAATCTTGAACGCAGCCCGGAAGATGTGCGCCGGCACCTCGAACACTATACTGGTCAACTCAAAGACAGAGGTAAGTATGAGTTGACGGTCTGGCCTTATCATGCCATGCTTGGAGGAATTGGTCATGCCATAGTGCCCGCGGTAGAAGAGGCGATTTTTTTCCATACCATTGCCCGCTATAGCCAGCCCGACATTCATATCAAAGGGAATCATCCGCTTACCGAGCATTATTCGGTGTTTGGACCGGAAGTGGCAACAGATTCTGCTAATAAGGTTTTGGTGCAAAAAGACGAGGGACTGTTCCGGAAACTCGTGGATTTCGACGCTATTCTCATAGCCGGTCAGGCAAAAAGCCATTGCGTTGCCTGGACAATCTCTGATTTGTTGGATAATATTCTTTTGCACGATGAAGGTCTCGTGGAAAAAGTCTATCTTCTTGAAGATTGCACGTCTGCGGTGGTGATTCCAGGTGTGCTGGACTATACGGACGAAGCGGACGCGGCGTTCCACCGGTTCAGGGAAGCAGGCATGCACGTGGTGCGCGCGACCGAAGCGATGCGGAATTGGCCCGGGATTTTTCAAAAGGCGGGAAGTTGATACGCAGATACTTTGATGAGCCATCCTAATTGGCCATGTTCATTTTGTAAGCAAAGTCTTTGATCCATGGCAGTCATTAGTTACACACCCCTGAAAACGCGTTCGCATTTTCTGTCCCCTCCTTCGACTGGCTCAGGACGCAGTCTCGACAGGCAATTGCAAAATGTCATTCCCGAATGCCCTTGTCGGGAATCCAGGACCTTACGCACAATAGATTTCCGCCTAATACATGCGGGAATGGCAGGCATCGGGAATTTCGACAACGTCCTGGAACAGCCTAATGAGAGGGGACTTTGGCTTCCCCGGAGAACTTCTTGAAAGAGAAAAATCGAAAGACTGCTGAAGGCATTCTCCTAACCGACCAGTATCAGCTCACCATGGCGCATCTCTACTACCGCATGGGGTTACATGAGCAGACAGTTCAGTTCGATCATTTCTTTCGTGAGAATCCCAATTATGGAGCGCACCGAGCGGGATATTGCGTCAACGCCGGGTTAGAGTGGCTGCTGAATTGGATGGATGAGGCCGTCTTCAGGGATGAGGACATAGAGTATCTGCGCGGACAGTCCGGCAGAACCGGCAAGCGAATTTTCGGAGGCGATTTTTTGGATTGGCTGCGAGAGGGTTTCAGTCTCAAATCCCTTTCAATGAAAGTGATTCCCGAAGGACGTGTGATCCATCCCAACGTACCCGTAACCGTGGTTGAGGGACAGCTCGCTGTGGCCCAGATCCTGGAGACCTCTCTGCTCAATCATCTTAATTTTCAAGTTTTGATTGCCACCAAGGCTGCCAGAATCCTCAGGAGCGGACGAGGCCAGCATCTGCTGGAATTCGGTCTGCGCCGGGGTCATGCGACCGGCGCCAACGCCGGGGCCAGGGCGGCTCTGATCGGCGGGGCCCATTTTACCTCAAATGTCGGTCTATCTCATGTCCTGGGGTTACCTCCGAAAGGCACACACGCCCACAGCATGGTGCAAGTGTTTGTTTCTTTGGGAATGGAAGAGCTCGATGCATTTCAAGCCTATGCGGATATTTATCCGGATGATTGCCTCCTTTTGGTTGACACGATAGACACTCTCAATAGCGGCGTTCCGAACGCAATCAAGGTATTCGAGGAGCTGAAGCGAAAGGGCCATACGCCCGTCGGTATTCGCATAGACTCCGGGGATCTTGGCGTATTGGCGATCCAGGCGGCAAAGATGCTGAATGAAGCAGGCTTTGCTCA
>JAUXJX010000434.1 GCA_030624545.1 Bacteroidota bacterium
CGAACCTTACCATTGTAACCCTGGAGCGCTTCATTGTATCTTCGCCGGGAAACAGCAATCCGATTTTCCGTGCCGGCGAGCTCGTCCTGTAAGCGAATAAAATTTTGGTTTGATTTGAGGTCGGGATAACGCTCGACAACCACGAGAAGCCTGCTCAAGGCGCTGCTCAGTTGATTATTGGCATCGATTTGCTGCGGGACGGTTTGGGCTCTGCCAACGCTGGCCCGCGCCTCGGTGACCTGGATTAACACTTCCCTTTCCTGGCTGGCAAATCCCTTAACGGTCTGAACCAAATTCGGAACCAGATCATACCGCCTCTGCAATTGGGTCTCCACGTCGGCCCAACTTCGCTTCGTATTCTCATCCAAGGAAACGAGATTATTGTACGTTCCTTTGAACATAGAATAGGGAATCACAACAAGGAGAATTATAACAACAAGAACGATTAACCAGATTTTTCTTCTTCGGGACATCTTACCTCCTGTGAATTACATCTTATCTACTTCAATGCTCAAGTTTTTTATCGTTGAAATATGTCGTTCAAACAGCGAGACCAACTCATCCTTATGTGATTTTTTCTGACCTGATTTGATCGAAAGTATATCGGCAAAAACATTTCCATCCAAATTAAACAGTTCCGCACCCTTTTCAAATATTTGTTTCGCCCTATCCGGAACAGGTTCCCTTTTTAGGTGAATCAGGGCCTCCATTATCGCTTCGAACGCAGGCAATGTCCGAATCAATATACGGCCCATGATTTTGGGTTTCAGTCCGGATGAAATCAAGTTTTGTCGCAGATGGAGTAAATTCCCTTTAATCTCTCTTTCGCACTGCACGCGCAGATCCGAATCCTTGATTTCCAGATTTTCCAGATAGTCTTTCCCATAGACAAGTTGATGGCACAATTTCATATCCAAAAACTCCATTGGATAGCTATCCAACGAACTCTGAATATAGTCGGCCCGCATGAAGATTGGGATGGCAATGGCATGTTTGCGCCATTTCTGCACGAAAGGCACAACGCCTTTCAGATCGTCAATCGATTCTTCGCTTAGAACTACCAGGAAATTGATATCCGATTTTTTCCGCTGGTAATCACCCTTCGCACCACTGCCGTAAAGGATAATGGACAACAGATCGTCACCAAAGATTTTTTTGCAATCATCAATGAAAAGACCGAAGATCTCAGATGGCTTTTCAGGCGCTTTTGGCATTCAATATCTCCTTCCAAAATCCAACGAGTTAAGTTTTCCAGCACCGAAAAACACCGAACAAGATTGCATGTTTAATCAAACTGAATAAAGATCTTCGGTGATTTCGGTGATAAATTAGGACCTTTCGATTCTTAAGTCAGTATCCGCCTCCCGCTCCCCCGCCCCCGCTCATTCCTCCGCCAAATCCACCGAAGCCCCCACCGAATCCTCCGCCGCTGCCTCCACCACCAAAACCGCCTCCAAATCCGCCGAACAGCCAGGGACCCCACAAAAGGGCGGAGCGGCGCCGGCGTCTGCCAAATATGCCGGAAAAGAACAGGAACAACAAAATCCACAAAAACGACCCGCCGAATCCCCTACTCCGCCTTCTAGGTCGTGCGGGAGGAGGAACATTCAACGTTCCATCGAGCGTCACACCCGCATCTGCGGCGATTACGCCGGCAAGAGCGCCGACGCCGGACTGGTAAGCTGAGCCATAATCGCCTTCGCGCAGAAAAGGTACAAAATATTTGTCTCGAATCTCTCCGACATACCCATCCGGCAGTATCCCCTCCAGACCGAATCCAATCTCAATCCAAATCCTGCGATCTTCAATCGCGTTCAATATGAGCAATCCATTGTCTTTGCCCTCCTCACCAATTCCCCAGCGCTCGAAAAGCAGATTGGCGTATTCTTCCGTAGTATAATCTTCTCCGACGGTTGGTATGGTTACCAGGGCAATCTGAGCCCCGGTTTTCTGTTTCAATTCGCGGCCAAGAAGTTCAATAGATCGACTGACGTTACCTGGAATAACTTGCGCAAAATCATTAACGTAGCCCACCGGGGAGGGAAACTCCTGGGCGCTAACAGAGCCGGCCAGAATAAGCCCGACAAATAAGGAGATTCTCACGGTCTTCATTAGTGTCGTACTCACTTTCTTTTGAGCCGGCTGTGAATGATTCGCATACCGTCCAGCGTCAGGTTCGGCTCATTCTGTTGAATCATCGTAGTTTTCTCCATCATAGCCGATGCCAGTCCGCCGGTGGCAACAACTTTCACGGGCGTTGCAGAGTCCATTTCGTCGATGAGCCTCCTGACCAGCCCATCTACAAGCTCAATCGATCCGTACATGATGCCGGACTGCATGCTGGTGTCCGGATTCGTGCCGAGAATCCGCTCCGGAAATCTCAATTCGACCTTGTGCAGCTTGGCGGCGCGCTTCCACAAATCCGCAGCGGAGGTCTCAATGCCTGGCGCGATGACGCCTCCCATGTAATCACCATTTTCCGCCACGATATCGAACGTGGTGGCTGTGCCGAAATCAACGATGATGAGCGGTCCACCATATTTTTCAAATCCGGCAATCGCGTTACAGAGCCTGTCCGCGCCAACTGTCCGAGGATCGTCGTACAGGATCCGGATTCCCAAATCAAGATCACTGCTGATCAGTACCGGCGAGAAATGCAGGTAATTTTCCACCATGCGCTTGAAAATCAGGGTAGCATCGGGAACGACGGACGAAATCAGCACGTCGGTGATTTTCTCGACAGGGATATGGCCGGATTCGCAGAGCATTTTTGCGGCTATCCAGCTCTCGTCTTCGGTGCGAGTGATGGAGGTACTGAGACGCCAGTGAATGATCAAATCTTCATCTCGATAGACCGCCAACACCGTGTGAGTGTTGCCGATATCGGCTGCGAGCAGTAGGTCATCCATATAAGAAACGAAACATCATATTAGCGATTCAATAACCTGACATTTGTATAGATGGCGTGGCTTTTTCCGTGGGAAGCTCCTATCGAGTGGCGATCTCCAACCGCATCCCGCAGGGGATTGCCACGGCTCCCGGCAATTCGGGAGCCTCGCCATGACACAATCTCGTGACACCTAAATACCGCTCAATAATAAAGGCTCCCAGTATAAAAAACCCTCTCCTTCCCGTCC
>JAUXJX010000473.1 GCA_030624545.1 Bacteroidota bacterium
AAGGCTGAAGCGATCGTGCTTCAGCCTTTTCCTTTATGACTTCCTCCGCCCCAACATTTCCAAAGCATCTATCTCTTCCCCTGAATGAACTCCTCAATAAGTTTGACTTCGTCTTTGCTGCCTATATAAAGTGGCGTTCTTTCGTGAATTTCCTCGGGTTGCTTTTGCAGAATTGGCGTGTGACCATCGCTGGCAGCGCCACCGGCCTGTTCGACCAAAAAGGCAAGGGGATTGGCCTCATACATTAAACGAAGTTTGCCTTTGGGGCTTTTCGCATCAGGTGGATACAAAAATACGCCACCATAGAGCAGGCTGCGATGAAAATCGGCCACCAACGATCCAATGTAACGTAAACTATAGGGCCGTTTCGTTTTGGCATCCAACGTCGTTACATATTCATAATATTTGCGGATGCCCTGCGACCATCTGTTCACATACCCGGTATTCATAGAAAACATGTTTCCCCGCTCCGGAATCTTCAAATCCTCATTGGAAAGCAAAAATTCCCCGATACTGGGATCAAAAGTAAAACCATGTACACCCGTTCCTGTGGAATAAACAAACATCGTACTCGAACCGTAGAGAATATAGCCTGCCCCAACTTGTTTATAACCTGGCTGTAGACAGTCTTCCAACGTCCCATCATTTCCGTCGGGGCTAATCCTTCGGAACATCGAAAAAATAGTACCTATACTGACATTCACGTCTATGTTGGAAGAACCATCGAGGGGATCGAACAACAAAACGTATTTCCCTTTCTCATGGTAGGATGGAATCTTAATCAGGCCGTCACTTTCTTCTGAAGCCATTACACACAGATGTCCGCCATGGTCCAACGCGCGTATAAAGGTCTCGAAAGCGATGATGTCTAGCTTCTTAACTTCCTCCCCAAAGATGTTCTCGTCGCCGGTAAAGCCCAGCACTTCGATAAGGCCGGCCTTGTTTACGGACCGAGCGACTACTTTTGCCGCAAGCGCCATATCCGATAATAAACCTGAGAACTCACCTGTGGCTTCCGGGAATTCACGCTCTTGCTCAAACATAAATCTGGAGAGGGTTAAAATACCCTTTTTAGGACTCATAGCGCACCTCGTGCTTGGATTAACTGCAGATTTATTAAGAAGCCTCCCGCGGGTAATAAATGTAAGCAATCATGGAATACGATACAATTAATATGCTGTAACATCATTTTGCCGCCAACTCACCAAAAAGATTTGCTTGAAATTATCTGTTCGAGAATCTAATTTCAAGCATCCTTCGCCATAAGAGTCAAACTTGAAACATCATAAAACGCCATTCTAGCAGGG
Source organism: Bacteroidota bacterium (assembly GCA_030624545.1). Classification (GTDB taxonomy): domain Bacteria; phylum Zhuqueibacterota; class JdFR-76; order JdFR-76; family DREG01; genus JAUXJX01. The sequence continues at coordinate 1,308 of JAUXJX010000473.1, forward strand.
ATTTCAGATGGGTCTAAATCTTATTATCTTCACCATTGGCAGTGTTCTATTATTGGGATTTATTGAGGCGTATTTCCATTGGTATGGCCACTTTCTGGAGAGGTTCATGCCGTCACCATCCGTCCGCAATCTTCTCGTCAGTTTGATGTGGGTGGTTTTGTGCCTGTTCTTTTGGCTCAATTTTGTCGTGAGGAGAATACCCGACACATTTGACGTGTCATATTTGTTATTCGCCATATTCATTTACAGCATCAAAGGCTTGATCGCTTCATTCTTTCGCAAAAGGCATAGGACATAATATGGATCGGAACGAATTACTTAGCTACCTGAACGAGCTCCTCAAGGTCGATGAATTCAGCGACGCCTCACCCAACGGACTACAGGTCGAGGGCAAATCCGAAATCAACTCGATTATCTGCGGTGTGAGCTCCAGCGAGCGACTTTTTCAAATCGCCGTTTCAAAGGGCGCAGACATGATTATTGTGCATCACGGTCTATTCTGGAAGAGGGATCCCAGTCCGCTCACAATCACCGGTATTCGCCGAAATCGTCTGGCATTCCTTCTTCAAAACGATCTGAACCTGGTGAGTTACCACTTGCCCCTGGATGCCCATGAGGAGTTCGGAAATAACATCCAGATTCTAAGGCGGCTACACATTGCACCATTGCAGCCGGTGGAGGTTGGTTATATTGGAATTTGTGAGCCGCCACTTCCTCTCGACAAGTTGCGGGAAAGAATAGATAAAGAACTAGAAACGGATTCAATGATCTTTGATTTTGGTCCGGCTGAAGTACGGAAGCTTTTGGTGATATCTGGCAGCAGTTCTTTTGTGGTTGAGGACGCTGCCCGCCTCGGTGTCGACACTTTTTTGGGAGGCGATATTCGAGAGGAGCATGTGAGAGTTTGTGAAGAACTAGGACTGAATTTTATTGCCGGCGGCCACTACAACACGGAGAAATTTGGGGTGCAGGCTCTTTGCAATCATATTACCGAGAAGTTTGGTGTGACCACCGAGTACGTAGATATTCCAAACCCCGTGTAATCGTGTAAATTCTCCCTGGCGAACGAGGCCTTCCATTCAAACCCAGCGGCTTCACTCCCTCGTCGGCCTGGCCCGAAAAGCCGGACAGGTAGCAATCGGCCACGCAGCGGTCGAGGCGGCCGTAAAGAAGCGCCGCGCAGAGCTTGTGATCATAGCAAATGACGCTGCCCAAAATACGAAGGATCGTTTTATGATGATCGGGAAACGAGCGAATATCGCTTGCGCCTATGCGGGCGATAAATCAACCTGGGGACAACTATTCGGGCGCGAAAGTGCCGCAGTCTTTGCCATTTTGGAGAAGGGATTTGCTGCGGCTATTGCGGGAGAATTGGGGAAAAAGAAGCATGGGGAGAACTAAGACAAATGATGAAGCACCGAGGGACACTGAGCATAACGAGAGTTTCAGTTCGCCGAGCGTTTTTTGCTCACAACGCGGCTTTCACGATAATCAATTTTAGCAGATGCGCGCCGCTTACCCCGCGCGAAGCGAGGTCGGCTGCAAACAGGGTTACCACGCGTTGCATCTTGACCCGAACATCCTCTATGACCGAAATACTATCATTTATGTAAATCGGGTCAAATGCAACGCTTATTCGTTAGGCTTCCA
>JAUXJX010000311.1 GCA_030624545.1 Bacteroidota bacterium
GAATTCTGAAGATGACTAGTTATTGTAAACTCGCTATTAGGAGGTTTTGACATGAAATTTCATCTGGTGTCAGGGGCTTGTGGTTTTGTAGGTCGAAATCTGGTTAAACGATTGTTGGATATTAGCGATGATAAAATCTTGATGGTAGATGATCTTTCTACCGGAATAGAACCTTCTATTTGGCTGGGGGACTCAGCGCAAGACGAGAACAAGGATTTGCAAATATTCGGAGATGACCAAAGGCTATATTTCTGGCAGGGTGATTTTAGGGGATTCATCCGCAATCTGGTCGAGGATCCGAATTATCTGAAAAAGACATACGGGTTTGATTTTGAGAGATTCAACGACGTCTATCATTTTGCGGCCATAGTGGGAGGTAGAGCCAAAATTGATGGCGATCCTATGATGGTGGCCCTTGATCTTTCCATAGATGCTGAATTCCTTTATTGGGTCTGCAGGCACAGACCGGATAGAGTGCTTTATCCAAGCTCAAGTGCGGCTTATCCCATAAGCTTGCAGACAGATTCTCATGCAGTTGCCCTCAAAGAATCCGACATAGATTTTCAGTCCAACCTGGGCAAACCGGACATGACGTATGGCTGGTCAAAGTTGACCGGCGAGTATCTTGGCCAAATAGCAGCGAAGTATTACGGCGTATCGGTTGCGAGCGTTCGGCCCTTCTCCGGGTATGGTGAAGATCAAGACCTGACTTATCCCGTTCCCGCCATAGCGGCGCGGGCTGCCAGAAAAGAAGATCCCTTCGAGGTCTGGGGGTCCGGCAAGCAGGGCAGAGACTTTGTCCATATCGATGATTGCATCGACTGCATTCTGCTTGCGATGGACAACATACACGATGGATCTGCTATCAATATCGGCTCCGGCAAATTAACGAGCTTCCTGGAAATCATCGAAATTCTTTGCGGATTCGCCGGTTATAAGCCGAAGATTAAGACGCTGCTTGATAAACCCGTTGGCGTGCATTCACGGTACGCGAATATGGATTTTGTAAAAAACAAGTTTGACTGGACACCACGCATATCCATCGAAGAAGGTATGCGCAGGGTATATGAAAGTGCAGTTGAAAAATATGCCAATGTGCTGGCATAAGAGTGAAGCTGCAGGTTTTGAGACAAAAGATTCAAAAAAATATAACAGGCCGCTAGGCCAAAATGAGATGTGATACTCATGGAGAAATTAGAACTAAAGAAGGACAATCAGACTGTCTTGCTTACGGGCGCATCCGGATTTCTCGGCAGTGCGATTGCATATCAACTGGCTCACAGCGGATATCGAGTGCTGGCCATGGCGCGAAGGTCGAGCAATACAAAACATCTTGACTTGCCACAAGTCGAAATCGTAACCGGCGACGTATGTGATGAAGGCCTGCTGAAAACGTTGGTTGCCAAGTCCGATCATGTGGTACATGCGGCTGCCACCTTTGCCGGTGATTGGGAGCATTTCAAGAAAGTGAATGTGGCCTCAACCGAGAATTTGCTTCGACTCTCGGTCAAGAACAATGTCCGGCGATTTGTCTATATCAGTTCGGCAAGTGTCTATACCCATTCAAACATGAATCCAAATGAGAGTTTCACCGAAGACATGCCATTTGAGAAGGAGGAGTTTACCACTTTCTATTCCAGATCAAAAATTGAGGCAGAGAAGCAGGTCTGGAAGTCCATTCAGGAATCCAAACTACCTGGCGTTATTTTTCGGCCAGGCGCCATCTACGGCCCCAGGGGCCAAATCTTTCCCGCCACAATGGGATTGGGAATGGGTCAAGAAAGAATCATTCTTATTGGCGATTCTAAATCCAGTCTTCCCCTGAGTTATGTGGAAAACGTTGCTGATGCCGTGGTCAAGTCCTTGAAGCGAGAAGACGCAGTTGGTGAATGCTTTAATCTCGTCGAGGATGAGACACTCTCGCGGAGGGAATATGCCAACATCATAAAGAGCTCCGCAAATCCAAAACTCTCGGTTCTGCCCATTCCGAAGTGGTTCATGGAAAGCATGAAATTTGCTCTGAAAACTGGATTTGGGCTCATTGGCAAAAAGGCGCCCTTGTCGGCAGTGAATCTGGACATGTATTGCACCAGTATTGTGTATTCGAATGAGAAGTACAAAAAGGTTTTTGGAGCTAGGCAGCTTGTGGATTTTGATGAATCGATAAAACGAACAATGGATTGGCACAAAAACCGGCTGACGCCCAGGCGATCAATCGGGATTGAAAATGGGAAAATAGCCATTCCCTCCCACAGAAAACTGAATGTTGGGATTATAGGTTGTGGGAACATCGCCAACGCTCATGTTAATGTTTTGAGCAAGCTGGACAATGTTGACAATATTGTGGCAGCCGATCCACAGGAGTTGGCAACTGAGGCGCTCGCAGAGAAATTTCCCATAGCAAAGACCTATACGGATTACAAAGAGATGCTTAAATCAGAAAATCTCGATGTGGTTCATGTTCTGACACCGCCGCAATTTCATGCTGAAATTGCCGAGTATTCCGCTCGCAAAGGAAGACACATATTGGTTGAGAAACCGATGGCCGTAAATGCCCAGGAAGCTGATCAGATTTTGAAGAACGCTAAGAAAAACAATGTTAAGCTCTGCGTTATGCACAACCACTTGTACGACAAAGTAATGATGAAGGCGCGGGAAATCATTGCGAAGGGCTTCCTTGGCAGAATAACTTTCGTGGAAAGCTGGTACGGAACGCAATATGGCACATTCGAACCCCCATTCGATCCCGAGTCATACTGGGGCTACAAGCTTCCCGGTTCGCTCTTTCAAGATTATTTTCCCCACGCGCTCTATCTGCTCGTTGACAGAATGGGAGGCGGAGAAATCTCAGAGGTATTTGCCAAATATAGTGGAGGCGTTCAGGGGGTCGATTATGACGAATTAAAAGTAATGCTTCAGCATGAGAGTATATTCGGTATGGTTTCCGTCTCCATGTCCGTTTCGCCGCGGTATCAATTTCTGAATGTTTACGGCACGCAAGCTTCGATGAAAATCGATCTCCTCAATAAAGCCGTTTTTCTTGATAAACAAATAGGGCCTGTCCCCAAATCGATCAACCGTATTATAACAAGCTTCAAACATGCAGCAACTCACGTTGGCTCGGGATTCAAGAGCGCTCTTAATCTAAACAAGGTTGAAGAGAGCATATTCGAGGGAACGGATCGACAGATTCGTCTATTCTACCGGAGCATCCTGCTGGACGAGCCTGAGCCGGTTTCCGGTGACGAAGGATATCAAATAATGAGACTTATGGACCAGGTGTGGGAGAGGATGAATTCAGATAGCCATTTGTCAAGTGCCAACAGATTAAGAGCGTAGCCAACCTATGCTATCACGCGCAACAATTCTCCTTATGACGGGCCAGGCCATATTCTTATTGTCTGGGTTTCTCATGCATGCCATACTGGCTCGTCTTTTCAGTGTCGGAGAATATGGCACCTTTGGCGTGGTAATGTCGATTTTAATAATTGCCGAACTTTTCGTGATTACAGGAATTCCCGAGGCGATTCAAAAATTCGGAGGCGGGCGACCAGAGGCCATGCAAAAACTGATGGCCAAGACACTTCCTTGGCAAATAACATATGGCATGGTGGTTTTGGTTTTGTTTTGGCTGATAGCTCCATTTTTGGCCGGTTTCTTTGGGGATGAAAGATTAGCACCGCTTCTCAGGTTGGCGAGTTTTGATATTATTTTTTATGGCCTCTACAAGTATTTTCTCGGCGTTCAAAATGGTCTTCACAAATTTGTTCATTACACTATCTTAGGAATATCCTACGCAATCATAAAACTGATGGCTATCGTAGGGCTGGTTTGGCTTGGATTTTCTCTTACAGGCGCAGTTATTGGTAATATGATCGGATCCATCATCGCATTGGCCCTGGCCTGGCTATTTTCCCGCTTGCCCAAATCCACTGA
>JAUXJX010000431.1 GCA_030624545.1 Bacteroidota bacterium
AGAATCTCAGCCTCCTCATAACCATAAGTGCTTTGAAAGGCTTCGTTGACGAAAATAATGTCATCCTCCATGTCCGTAATGACCACACATTCTCCCGTACTCTTGATGGCATGTGCCAGCATGTTAATCTCTTGCTGTTGGCGCTTCCGTCCGATGGCCATGGCAATATTATCAGATACAAAGCTCATTAACTTCAGATCTTTGTCTGAATAGGCCGAAGGGTTCTCATAATCCTGAACAGCCACCACGCCGATTACCCCCTGCGAGGTCTTCAATGGGGCTCCCAACCAGATCTTTGATGGGCTGCCTACAATTCGGACCCCTTCCAAATCCATGAGCTCCTGGTGCACTTTCTCATCGACCAAAATCGCTTTTCCAGTTCTGCGCACATAATCGGTAAGGCTGTTTCGCAATTGCTGCGGGGTAAATTCTTCAGATTCATCCAACTCATCAACACAATAAGGGAATGAATATATGTCCTCGTTTTCATCATAGAGCGCCACATAGAAATTGGAAGTATCTATGAGTTTGCCAAGCTGTTGATGAATAATTCTCAGCAGTTCCTCAAGACCTCTTGTGGTGCTTACCGCCTGGGTAATATCCAATAAAACGTGCCAAAGCTGCTCCGACCGCTTGCGCTCGGTAATGTCCCTATAGATACCTTGAATTGCCGGGCGTCCCCTCCAGACAATATCCGCAACACTAACTTCGATATCTAGTGAACGACCATCACGGGTGATACCGCGGAATTCATATAGTGAGTCAACCTGGAGATCTGCTTGGCGCCGTTCCTTTCTCTCTTTTATAATGTCTTGACTTTCTTTCGCAACTATCTTACTATGATGGAAGTCAGGCGACAGGGCTTCCTCTCGGGAATAACCGAACAGGTTTTCCCAGGCTTTGTTTACGAGAGTGTATTTGTCGTCTTGCAGCACGTATATTGCGTCTGCGGATTGCTCAACCAGAATGCGGTACTGCTCTGCACTCTCCTGCAAGGCCTCTTCTGCTCGTTTCCTTTTTCCGGCGATCAAACTCGCATAACGGCTAAACAGAATTAACAAGGCCATGACAAACAACCGCATCCATAGCTCTGTGGGACTTGGAGTTAGCAGCTGTTGGAAGAGGCTACCCTCATTGAATATAAAGGCATCAATAGCGGAATCAAGAATCCAAAAGGAAACTCCAAGGCCGAGTGCCACGCTTACTAATCGAGAAGTTGTTCCGATACCAGCGAAGAGCTTGTTCATTTTAGATCCGTTCCGGTTCGCTGAAGTCGTGGATTTTGAAATTCATAAATCGATGTTGATTTACTTTCTAAATAAGCTGCTTGAGGCCAACTGAGCCAATTTCCACAACAAAATGATGGGTGGTTGTCATTGAAAAACATCGGCTCATTTCTCCATTATCTGTAGGAGATTGACTGACAGCGGCATGTTGCAGATGAAATTTCGAAACCAACCATCGAGCTTAGTTCGAAATATTGAGCTTGAATGCCAAATTATATTTCATATTTTTTGATAGACGTGGCCACAACCCAATGTAGCATACGGTCCGCAGAATCTATGCAGATCGTTTTTTTGGATCACAAATAGGGATTTGAACGTTTAACATAATTGCTTTGTATTATTAAGGTTATCTATTTGGTGCCCATCCTCTATAAATTTTTCTATCGGAGCAATCATGTGCCGTAGGTATTGGTCGAGTTTCTTTAATCTATTCACTTTATCGCTTCTCCTTTTGTCATTTGGCTCAGGTGTAATTGCCTCCGACTGGACTCACTGGCGCGGGCCAAATCAAAACGGAGTTTCTCCTGAGACCGGCCTGATCTCCAACTGGTCCGTCGACGGGGAGAATTTGATCTGGCGGATGGATTTTGTCGGTCGCTCCACACCGGTGGTGATGAACGGTAAGGTCTACGTCTTCGGCAGATCGGGGGAGGGCATAACCAAGCAGGAGCGCGTCGCCTGTTTTGATGCTGAAAATGGCGAGCTGTTGTGGGAACACAAGCATAATGTTTACAATACCTCGGTGCCGCATAAGCGCGTCGCTTGGTCTAGTATGGCCGGAGACCCCGAGACCGGAAACGTGTATGCCATAGGCGCCGGCGGAATTTTCCTTTGTTTTAGCGAGAATGGCGAGGTGTTGTGGCACAGGAATATGACGGACGAATTCAATGTTCGTACCGGGTATGGCGGTCGAACCGTATCGCCCGTCGTCGATGAAGATCTTGTCATCATTGCTTTTGTCAGCTCAGCTTGGGGAAGCCATGCACCGCCGTTCATGCGTTATTATGCCTTCGACAAACGCTCGGGAGAAATTCGGTGGATTTCCGCTCCAGGAGGACAATTCAGAACCCCCAATATTTATTCATCGCCCGTTGTGGCAGTGATTAATGGCGAGCGTCTATTGATCTGTGGAAGTGCGGACGGAAATGTATACGCCATGAAGGTGAGGACTGGCGAGAAGGTCTGGCAGTATAATTTTGGAAAGCGTGGACTAAATTCTTCTGTCGTTGTTGATGGCAATGTAGTTTTCGCCGCCCACGGCGAGGAGAATTTTGATACACCCGTTATGGGGAGAATTGTGGCAATTGATGCTACCGGAACGGGCGATGTGACCAAGACCCATGAACTGTGGCGAATTGATGGAATGGAAGTCGGATTTACTTCACTCCTGGTGAAAGACGGTCGGCTCTATTTCGTGGATAACTCAGCAAATCTCTTTGCGGTTGATGCAAAGACGGGGAAGCAGTTTTGGAATTTTAGCCTGGGTACGGTTGGCAAAGCCTCGCCGGTGTGGGCGGATGGAAAGATCTTCTATCCCGAAGTGAATGGCCGGTTTCATATTCTCCGGCCAGGTTCGGACAACTGTGAATCCCTCGACCGGGAGAATTTGATAGTACCCGACGGCCGTTACGCGGAGCTCTACGGATCACCTGCCATCGCATACGGGCGAGTCTATTTTACCTCCGAAGAGGGTCTCTACTGTCTTGGCAATAAGAATGTAAAATTTACGGCCCGGCGATCGAGTATGACAAAATCAACCGACTGGAAAGTCCCGGATAACTCAAAAGCCGCTTATATCCAGGTCGTTCCTGCAGACATTACCATGATGAGAGGCCAAAAAGTTGATTTTCGC
>JAUXJX010000216.1 GCA_030624545.1 Bacteroidota bacterium
GCCAGTGAACCCAGAACGTACCAAATAACGATAACCGACTGAAAGCCGGTCGCGATTATGATAGACAGCAATAAGCTCAAAAGCAAGCCCAGTCTTGTGAATAATGCAATTCTGGATTTTTCATCGACGCAGCCACGCAGCCGCCAGATAAAATCCCTGCCCAGCGTAATGGCCGACAAGAAGGACATGCTGTCCAGGGTAGACATGATGGTAGCCAACAGGCCGACAATGAATATTCCCTTAACCACGGCCGGTAACACCATCTCTCCAAGCAATGGATAGGCCATGACCGGGTCGATTCCGCCAAGGGCGTATCGGGCATAGAAACCGGCGGAGAGGGTCATCATGTCAAATAGGAACCAGAATCCGATGGCGGCCAGAATACCCTTGCGGGCGACAGCCTCGGATTTTGCCGCGGAGCAGCGTTGAAAGAAGGTCGGACTCACGATGGTCCACAAGGCAATTACGGCCCATGCGCCAATCTTCTGCAGCGAGAGCTTTCCGACCAGGCTCGTGTGTCCGGCGGGCAATTGTCGTATAACATCGAACAGGCTGCCGAGATTCGACCAGGCAAAAGGCAGCAATAAACCGAATCCGGCAAACATCAAGAAAAACTGCAAAATGTCCGTTCTCACGACGGATCGAAACCCGCCGAACAGAACATAGACCGAAGAGAAAGCGGTGCCGATGAGAATGGCTTGAAATAAGGGCCAGCCGAAAATCAGGTGGAGCAGGGTGCCGATCATCAGGACGTAGGGTGCTGGTGAAACGAGAATGAAAGTAAAGAAAGATCCCAGCAAGCCCGTGGCCCGATTGTAATTCGAATATAATTGATCCGGCAGGGTGTAATGCTGATTGCGCCGAATCTTGGGCGCCAAATACACGGCATAAACCAGAGCAAAGACGTAGTAAAAGAAACCCTGGGTCAGCCAGCTAACCAATCCATATCGATAGGTGAATTCCCCAACGCCAAGGATGCCACCATAGAAGGTCGAAACCAATGTGGCCACAAACGCTCCGAGACTAAGCTGTCTGCCGGCATTGAGAAAGTCATCCTCGTCTTGACGTTTGAGCGAGCGAAAAACTCCCAGGGCGAGAATTCCGAACAAATAGAGGAATATGAGAATTCGATCTGACAGTGCAAGTTGAAGGCTCATGAATGCGAATTCATTTCGAATTACAATTCAAACATTATTGGGTGACGGTAACTGAATCCAATATAATCCGTATATTTCTTTGACGCTGATTATTTTGTTTGATAGCGAGGACGACAGCTCTATATTGTAGCAATAATAAACACGGTCAACACTTAACTTAAATGATTCGCTCACGCAAAGGCCCAAAGAACGCAAAGATTAAAAATATAGAAATTAACCAAAAAAATGTGGATTTATTATCTAACCTGGATAATTCATAAACCACAGAGAGCACAGAGCTTAACTTGTTGTATTTATGCTAGTAACATCTTTTGTTTTTCCTCTGTGAACTCTGTGGTGAATAATTCAGGCTAACAGTCTCTTAAATATCCAGTTTGAAATGTGTCTTTTATATCTTTAATATTCTTAGCGCCTTAGCCTGCCTGCGGAGACAGGCGTCTTTGCGTGAGACTTTTGTGAATAAAACAGGTCAAATCTTCAGTGAAATGTTTTTTGATACCTGGAGGAAGAGAAAATGGAAGAAACGAAAGATACTCCCGCGGAAGAGCAGGGCAAAAGTACTTCCTACGATAAGGATCAAAGAACGTGGGCCATGCTTTGTCACATAAGCACGTTTGTTGGATTCGTCTTTCCTTTCGGAAACATAATTGCCCCGCTGGTTCTCTGGCTGCTAAAAAAGGATGAGTATCCACTCGTCGACGACCAGTGAAAGGAGGCTCTGAATTTTCAAATCAGCATATGTATTTATGTTATATGTTCTGTCATTCTGGCGTTCATGCTGATCGGAATACCTCTGCTGATAGGTTTGGGAATTTTTGATGTGATCGTGACCATAATCGCCGCGGTACGGGCAATGGATGGCGAAAAGTACAGGTATCCGTTGGCCATCCGGTTTGTCAATTAGGTTTTTTCTAAATACTCTGCGAGCCAATTAAATGTGGGGCCATGTTTTTGCGGATTCCAGGGCATTGATCAGAACTTCCAGGTCACGATAGGCCTCGGCAAAGGAGCTGACCACATTCTTGCCTGTTCGGATTGCTTGGTAGAAATCCTCGAACTCCGCCTGGTAGCCCCCGTCGGTCTCGACGGTTTCTTCCAGCTCAATCACATCCTCCTTTTCGATCAGGATCTTGTTGCCTTCAACAAGAATGCTCCCCTCATCGCCCAACACCAGAAATCGATTTTCCGAGAAGCCTCTGGCGCTGAGAAAAATGTTCAACATGCCATGTGCGCCGTCTGCGGTCTCGAACTGAAAGCTCATTGAATCGATCTCGCCAATATTCGGGTTGACTGACTTCGTAAATGCAATGCCGGATACAATATCTCCAAAGAGGTGCCGCAGCAAGGCGATGTTGTGTATGCCGCCATCCAGGATGAAGCCGCCCGGGTATTGATGATCGACGCGCCATTGCGTCCGGGTGTATTTGTTTTTTGAGTCCACCAGGAAGAAGATGTTCCAGAAAACTGCATAGGGCTTCCCGATTTTGCCTTGTGCCAAATGGTATCTCACTCGATCAAAAACAGCATGATAGCGGAAATTTTCCGCGACCATCATCACTTGCGGGTATTTATCCTCAAATTCGACCATCTCGGCTGCTTCCGAAAGATTCGCCGCCAACGGCTTTTCTACAATCACGTGCTTTCCCGCCTGCAATGCATCTTTCGTAGCTTGATAATTCAGATGGATCGGGAGCACAATGTCAACGGCCTCCACATCCGGCCGGCGTAAGAGCTCATGATAATCCAAAACATAGGGAACATCTCCCACCATTTGGGCAAACTGTTTGGCCTTAGGCTCGGTGTGATTGCAAACCGCGGTAATCTCGAATTGGTCAGTCAAGTTCTGTAATGCCGGCCAGTGCAGATCCCGCGCCGCGATGCCGCAGCCGATAATGCCTAGTTTGATGGGGTTCATAAGTGTGCTCCTATTTGAGGTCACGGATGCCTCAAAGATATGATAAATAGATTTTGGAGTAAACTAAAAGATGGTGATATGCAGATCAGGCGGTGAGACGGATCGGTTTTCACTCTGAAATGTCCAAACATAAACTCTGGCTGATTCCGTGCGGGATATTACGTTCTGATGGCAAAAGAAAACAATTAAGTGAATGACGAAATCTCTCTTCCGCCAGACTTGCCTTTACCTGGCACTTTCCGTATATTAAGAATCATCGTCCTAAATTCCGGTATTGCCTTATACATTATACCTTATACCATATAGCGGATACTCCAATAAAAAAATGCGCCAAAATCCCGTCATCCAAGTCAACAAGCTGCGCAAAACCTATGGCGATGTAACTGCCGTCAACGACATCTCTTTCGAGGTCTACGAAGGCGAGATCTTCGGCATGGTCGGGCCGAACGGGGCAGGCAAGACGACGACCATCGAGTGCATAGAGGGACTGCGAAAACCTGACGGCGGAGAGATGACGGTTTTCGGTTTGCATCCGGAAAAAGACGGTTTCAACCTCAAGACCAGAATCGGCATCCAACTGCAGCAATCCGAGCTGCAGGCACGCATCAAAGTCTGGGAAGTCCTCGATCTCTACAGCGCCTTCTATGAACGCTCTGTGAACTGGACCGGTCTGTTGGATCAACTGGGATTGTCCGACAAACGGAACACGCAATTCGCGAAGCTTTCCGGCGGGCAAAAGCAGCGGCTCTTTATTGCGCTTGCGTTGATCAATGATCCACAGTTGGTGTTCCTGGACGAATTGACCACCGGGCTCGATCCCCAGGCAAGACGTAATATGTGGGACCTGGTTCGCAGTATTCGAGATAAGGGCAAGACCGTTTTTCTCACCACGCATTTCATGGAAGAAGCCGAACGGCTTTGCGATCGGGTTGCGATTATCGAACATGGCAAGATCGTCGCTATCGACACGCCCGAAGAGCTGGTAAAGAACCTGGGAGCCGAAAACCGTGTCGTTTTTAGTGTGGATGGGGAATTCGACAAAGATTTGCTTAACTCTTTCGACTCGGTTGCCGGTGTTGAGCAAACCGGTGAGCGAGTGGTTGTCAGCGGGCGGAGCGATCAATTGGTTGTGGACGTGGTGGTAGCATTATCGGACCGGAAAATAAAATTCCGCGATCTCCGCACGGAACAGGCCAATCTCGAGGATGTCTTCCTATCCTTGACCGGCCATATCATGCGTGATTAAATGGAGCACAACTTATGCGCGGTTTGACAAAACTTGCCTGGGTTGAATTCAAGCTATTTACGCGGGAGTTTTTCGCGACATTTTTCACACTGGCTTTTCCGGTAATGATGCTGCTCTTTTTCGGCATGATTTACGGCAACGAGAAAACCGACTTCTTTGGCGGCTATGGCATGATAGACATTGCCGTGCCGTCTTATACTGCGATGATTATCGCCACCAGCGGCATTATCAGCATCACGACAATCATAGCCTCATATCGTGAGCGCGGAATTCTGCGCAGGCTGCACGCGACGCCGCTAAGACCGCACACGATTTTGAGCGCCCATGTCCTTGTGATCTTCATTATGACCGTACTCGGCATGACCTTATTGATCATCATGGGCAAACTGGTCTACGGTCTTCAATTCCAAGGGAATTTGCTGAGCGTGGCGGCTGCGTTTACACTCAGCAGCATCAGTTTCTTTTCATTCGGATTTCTCCTGGCCGGCCTGATGCCCACGGC
>JAUXJX010000111.1 GCA_030624545.1 Bacteroidota bacterium
ACCCGCTACCAGTTAATCAATTGCTATATGGGACGGATCCCCTTAATCAACTCAGGTGGAGCGTCCGGAGACGACGATTTCGGCCAGGCCGTCCGTACTGCCGTGATCAACAAACGTGCCGGCGGTACGGGATTGATCTCCGGACGCAAGGCCTTCCAGCGGCCCATGGAAGAGGGCGTGAAGCTGCTCAATCTGATTCAGGATGTATATCTGAGTGAGGAGATTACAGTAGCATAAGAACGAAGCAACAACCTCGCGCTGGTTCTGAACCTGTGGGCGAGTTATGCAGGATGTTACAGAGGCTGCTCAATGAATGGGCAGCCTTTTTTGTTTTAGGGAATTGTTCGTCTCAAAACCCAAACCCTACCTTTGTACGGTATTCACGACCGGGCACAGGATAGCCCTCTATTATATGAAGCTGCTCGTCAAAGACATTTCGCAGTTCAAATTGGATCTTCAGAGTTCCGCCAACAATAGCCTGTTTCCAGGATGCACCCATATTTGTTATGCTATAGGAATCCAAGGAACTCGAGTTGTCCGCTGAGCTGTACCGCTTGCCAACCGAGCGGTAGGACCCGTGAATTTCAAATACCCCGATGTCCAGATTCAAATTCAAATCAAATTGATGTTTCGGCCGATAGATGAGTTGATTGCCGTTGGCACCGTCGACCGCGTCAAGGTAATTATAGTCGGTCTCGAAATGAAGCAGATCTCCTAAACCATCAAATGACATTTTTGCTTCCACTCCGGATACATTTGCGTTCTGAACATTTTGGGGACTCCAAATGCCATCTTCCCTCGGTCCCCAAATAATGAGATTATCCAGATCAGTGTCAAAATAATTGAGCTCAAATCCCCAAAATCCAACCGTTTTGAAATTAAGCTCAGCACCAATGTCAAAACCGAATCCCTTTTCCGGAGCCAAATCCGGATTTCCGACGGTGAAAGGGCCGGCCGGCCAGTACAGATCATTAAAAGACGGAACGCGATAGGATCGCCCCCAATTGCCGCGCAAAATCATCTGAAAGCTCGTAACATGGTTGAATAGGAATCCCATCTTGGGGCTGAACTGCAGATCCAAATCAGAATATTTGTCTACTCTGAATGCGGGTATTAGTCTCAAGTGTGAGCTGGACCATAATCTCTCCAACGAAATCTTAATTTGATCCTGCAGATAAACGCTGTTGATTGTCCGTTTGTGAGAGGAGATGTCGGTGCTGTTGATATCGTCTTCGCGAAACTCATAACCGCCGGTCATCTCGTTGGCGGAAGCCAATCGCCAGGTAGATTGCAGATTGAATCCGTAAGCATCGTTCCTATGCTTGCTCTGAATCGGGAAAAATGCACCGGGATCGTCAAAGTTTTGTTTGAATTTGTACACAAAAGCCTGGGCCTGAAGTCTGCCATGAGAGCCCAGTTTTTGATTATAATTCAGATTATATTTCCACGATCTGTCTTTCTGTATCGCTGTTTCGGAAGCAAAGCTTAGCGGCCCCGGAACACCCCGATCCGCATCATGAAATTGAAAATATCCGGCAATTGATGCGGTTGGTCGGGCAGCATATTCGAGTTTCAGGAATGTGTCGTTCATCTTTAAACCGTTATTTGTTCGAATTGCCCTTTCGCCGGGAGAATCCTCAAATTCGTAATCCCCGTCGCTTTCGATATTGTTATATGCGACGAAATATCTGAGTGCTCCTACTTCCAGCCCGAAATTAACATCTAGCGTGCGAGAGCCAAAAGAGGCTATTGTCGAGCTCACCAGACCGGACAACGCTCTTTTGCCGGCGAAGGAGCGAGTGATCAGATTTATCACACCTCCGACCGCATCCGATCCGTAGAGTGCGGAATGCCCCCCTCTGATGACCTCAAGACGCTCAATGGCATGGAGTGGAATATCCCCCAGATCCGGAGCCGTGCCCTGGGCAAGATTTAGACGCTGTCCATCCAAGAGCACCAATACCTGGTTTTCACTTGCCCCTCGAATGGAAGCCGTTTTGAGAGAACCCACATGTCCATAGTTCTTGGCAAATAATCCTGTGGCGTTCTCCAGGATCTCGCCCAGATTTTGAGATCCCGTTTGTTCGATAGCAGACCGCGAAATAATTTGCGACGCCACGCTCACCTCGGACTGCAGCTCATTTTCTCGGGTTGCCGTCACCAGCACCTCACCAGATCTAACGGCCCGGGCTTTAAGTCGAAGATTCACGGTCATGCTCTGTCCGGCTTGAATTTTAATTTCCTTTTTTTCAATTCCATATCCTATCCGGCTCACCTGGATGATGTATTGGCCGGCGGGAACATGTCGAATCACAAAGAAGCCGTTGTTATCAGCGGCAGCACCAAAGCGCATTCCCTCCAGAACCACGTTGGCGTCGGGCAGCGCGATTGAGGAATGAAAGTCTGTAATGTAGCCGGAAATTTCACTGGGCTGTGAAAAAACAATCGCCGGCATGAAAAGAAACAAGAATGTAATGACCAGCCTTGTATTGCGCATGGGGCCTCCCGCGTCAGATATTTCGGTTAATTCTTTTCGGTGTTTCCAGCCTGCCCGCCGTCAGGCGGGTGTTGTTCGGCGTTCAATTCGATCCAAAAAAAATCCCCAACCTCCGAGATCTGGAAGTTGGGGATCTGAAATCTCCAAATTACTGCTTACCCTTCCCTCGAAGGAACTCCATGGGCAGGTCTCCTGGCTCGCAGCATCAGTCCTACTGCCTCACCTTCCCATCCCGGTCTCCCGGGACAGTGGCTCAATTGAGGCGTTCGTAGCTGCTCACAGTTGCGGGGCAGCGCCGGATTCTCACCGGCTTCCTGTTCCGGCCGGATTACGTTTGCTTGCCTCCTTCAGGAGGCAGCCTCGGCCGGAATACCCATGTCCCTATGATTTTCTGTTCTAATATATATTGATTTGCAAAATATGTCAAGAGGTAATTTCGGGCGAAAAACCCTTCGCGAATATCCAACAGGAGTTTCGATACGCAAATTTTATATTGCGTCAAGAAATGAATGGTGTTATCCTATTTCACGTCTGTGAGGGAACAATATGGAAAGTGAGAACTTCATAATGACACCAAAGCTCCAGGCCATATGTTGGGATGCCAGGATCGTTCTGCAAAATGAAGGTCTTGTATTGCCGAAACAAACTTTGGATTTGGAAGGATGTTTCATATGTCGAACCTATTCACCAAATTGAAACCCTTTGTCAGGATTTTTCAAACCAAGATCGGATTGACTGCAAAAATCGAATTTATTATTGTTCTTCTCAATCCTTTGCGTTCTTTGCTTGCCTACCGTCAGGCAGGCGCCTTTGCGTGAGTGAATTATTCAAGTTAAATCCGAAAGGAGGCAAGTTCAATGCTCGATCTGATAAAGAGAGTATTCGCCAAGAAAGATGAAGCGGCCCAGGAAGAGTCTGAAGAGGTTCAAACCCACGATGTTAGAATTGCGGCCTGCGCGCTTTTTCTCGAGATGGCAAATATCGATGGTGAGTTCAGCGACTCAGAGCTTGAGGAAATTGTGTCCATTCTAAAAGATGAGTATAACCTCTCCGAAGAGCATGCCATCGAGATAACCCAGCAAGCGAGTAAGGAACTGGAAGAGAGCCTGGATCTTTGGTCCTTCACAAATATGATCAACAAGAATTATTCAGAGGAAGAAAAGATCCGTGTGGTGGAATTGCTGTGGCGAATCGTATATGTGGATGGAAAACTGGACAGCCACGAAGATTATCTCGTGCGGAAACTTGCACGCCTGTTGCGCTTAAGCCATACAAAGCTGATCGAGGCGAAACTAAGAGTTTTGCATGAATGAACCGGCCTCAAAAAAGCGAACAAGCGCGGTTACATTGGCTATGAATGAAGAAAGGCTGAAGCGAGCCCGGCTATCTTTAGGTGGCCTCTCCATCGGCGACGCCTTCGGTGAAAAGTTCTTCGACTATGGTGGTTCCGCAGGACCGGGTTCCAGACCGCCCAGTTCCCTTCCTCCAGTTCCCTGGAATTATACGGATGACACGGAAATGTCTTTGTCCATTTTCTCAATACTGCGCCAATTTGGAGAAATTAACCAAGATCAACTGGCGCTTAGCTTTGCAGAACATTATGATCCTGGCCGGGGTTATGGCTATGGCATGAAGATCCTGCTGACCGGTATCAGGAATGGAGAACGCTGGCAGGAAGCAGCACCGGCATTGTTCGGTGGCCATGGCTCTTACGGCAATGGCGGTGCCATGCGCATCGCGCCGCTTGGCGGATTTTTCGCTAATGACATGGACCGCGTGACAAGACAAGCGCAGTTGGCCACTGAAGCGACACACTCCCACCCGGAAGCAAGCGCCGGCGCCATTGCCGTTGCGGTCGCCGCAGCCTATGCCTGGCGACTGCAGGAGGAAGGCGAAAAACCCATGCGAACGGAGTTCATTGATATGGTGGTTGCGAATATACCGGCTAGCGCTGTTCGAGATGGCTGCATGAAAGTCCGGGAGTTGGCAGACACAGATGTGGAGAGTGTGGCGGCAACGGTGGGAAGCGGCTATCGGATAACCGCGCAGGATACGGTGCCTTTCGTGATATGGTGCGCAGCCGGATGGCTCGACAATTTCACCGAGGCCCTCTCGCAAACCGTAAGGGGCGGCGGTGACCTTGACACGACTTGTGCCATGGTCGGCGGTATTGTTGCCCTCTACGTAGGTGAAGATGGCATCCCAATACAGTGGCTGAAGAATCGCGAGCCCCTGCCCGGCTGGCCGTTTGGTGAGTAATCGGTACTGCTGACGCAGAAAATCCGACGAAAATCTCAACCTCTGATTTTCCCTGTTTCCGTTTGGAATAAATCCCACTCCATAAAGTTTTGACAGATTGTTGACGTTATAAATTATGGTTCATTTAAGTGCAGCAATTTGGTGTAATGGGAGCAAATGATGAAAAAAGTCCTCTATATCGCTTTCTGTCTTGCCGGAATGAGCATTCTATCCTGCTTCTGGAGTTCCAATGCAGTCAAGCTTGGCGAAAACCGGTTGACCATCGATCTGCTATCGCGCGGCAAGCAATTGAATATCCAGGCAAGCGTGTACATCAATGCAAAATTTATCGGTATGACCAGTCCCCAGGGCGACCTGGCCATAAAGCTTGCGCCCGGTGAGTATTCAATCCGCATTGCCAGAGAAGGATTCGAGTCCTGGGAAGAATCGATTCTGATCGTCGGCAAGGGATATGCGCAGTCCCTCTACCCGGACATGAAAAAAGTCGCGACAAATTGGTCTGCTGAAAACCGATAGGGAACTAAATCCCGCTAGGAACAAAGCCAACGAACCTCAGCAAAATCTATTGCTAATTTCGGGCCGGCAAGCTATCTTCCTGTAGGCCTTCCGGCATAAAGAATGTACTGGAATCTAGCATATCCCATTCTTAAATTTATTAACAAAGGGTTATAACCAATCCGGGAAAGATAAGGCGGGCCAAAAATAATGATTCAAATAGTTGCAAAAAAAAGAAGCCTGAATGATCCGAATTCAACAAAGGATGAATTGGCTTATTGGCTGAGTAAATCTCCGGAGGAGCGCATAGCGGCAGTCGAACATCTGCGCAACCAATTTCATGGAAGTACAGGCAGACTTCAAAGAGTTGCTCGCGTTATTCAACGCCCACAACGTTGAGTATATGATCGTGGGGGGCTATGCGTTGGCTTTTCACGGAGCGCCCCGCTATACAGGTGATATTGACCTTCTTGTGAAACCCGATAAGAAGAATGCAAAACGTATAATGGCGGCCCTTGACGAATTTGGCTTTGGATCAGTTGGGCTAGAACCGGTGGATTTTGAGAGCCCGGGCAAGGTTATCCAGCTCGGCGCTGCTCCGGTACGAATAGACATCGTTACATCAATAACCGGGGTCTCATGGGAAGAGGCGCATTCAGGTTGGACCGAAGGCAATTATGGCAATATTCCAGTTCATTATATCGGACGCGAACAGTTTGCTTCAAACAAAAGGACGTTGGGGAGGAAGAAAGATCTCTCTGATTTAGAAGCCCTCGGGGATGAATAATTACAATCATCGGGTGCTACGCCGAACGACGGAACGACGATAACGATTAGAATCTTACCAGAAACGAAAATACCCACAAAAATCTCTTGCTCCTTTTGACGAAGTAGATTATCTTGCGTAGTGAGCAATGTCCCTCTTGCCAATTCTCACAGGGCTATGGATTGGAAGTGATGATTCAACAACTACAAACGAATTGTTGAGCCAAAATGCTGTCCTTTATAGGCCTTTCCGAGTAAACACGACCATGGGCTCAAAGGAAAATATCCAGGCAATCATCTGGGATTATGATGGCACCCTTGTGGATACCCGACACAAGAATCTCAATGTGACGAGGGAGATTGTGGAAAGCTTTGGCGTCGACCCCAACGATTACACCGCACTACAGTCCCTGGAGAACTACGAGCAAGCGAACAAAAGCTCAAGGAATTGGAGAGAGCTTTACAGGCGCGAGTTCGGCTTCACAGATAAACAGACAGACGACGCCGGAGGACTGTGGACGGATTACCAGTTGGAAGATGACACCCCCGTTCCCTTTTATGACGGAATTCAGGACGTGGTTCTCGCCCTGCAGAATTTTCTGCAAGGTATTGTTTCACAAAATTCCAAAAGAGACATAGCACGAACCTTGGAGGCCGGCGAACTGTTACCGCATTTTAAATCAATAGTTGGCTATGA
>JAUXJX010000409.1 GCA_030624545.1 Bacteroidota bacterium
CCTTTGTCCGTTGTTCTGCTGTAAAAGAGGCAAGCCCGAAAAGCCCAAGACAAGCTGTAAAGATAGCCAGGAGTGAAAATGCTATAAAGATCTTTCCGCGCAGTTGTTCGGAGCGATACAAACTGTCGAAATCCTCATCTAGAAATGAGTATTCAAAAGGATGGGTTGGGTAGACCTGGCGCCATTTCTCTTCCATAAAATCCAGGGCCCCGCGAATATTGTCGGGTCTGATTCGCACCAGGAGATTGAGGAACGGGTCAGGACTTGGCGCTAGATGTAGCACCAGTGGCTCGATCTTTTGGTGAAGCGATCTAACGTGAAAATCCCTCACAACTCCAATGACCCTGCCCTGCTTGAAGTTACCCATTTCCATCCGTTTGTTCAAGGGAGATTCTTCCCAGCCAAGCTGCCTGACGGCCGTCTCATTGATGATAAACGCTTCCATGGTGTCGGTTGGGAAAGAAAGGGAGAAATCCCTGCCCTGGGCCAGTTCAATTCCCAGCGTCTTGATAAAATCGTATTCGATCATAAGCTGTTCCATGGAGACATTTTCACCCTCGGGAGTGCCCTCCGGCTGAAGGATTGCAATGTCGATTAGGCCGCCCGGAACACTATTTGAGGCTGAGACCGCCAAAATGTCCGGGCTTTGCGATAGCTCACTCTTATAGGACATGTAACGAAAACGGGCGGGCGGATCTACCATAGGAATGACAGCAACCTGTTCCTTATTGAAGCCAAGACGCCTGTTCAGGATAAAATCCAATTGACTATAGACAATGCCCGTGCCAATGATGAATATGATCGAAATTGCAAACTGACCCACTACCAGGATTCGTCTTAGCTGCATGTTTGCCGCTCCTGCTCTGAAAGCGCCCTTCAATACCGTGACCGGCTTGAATGACGAAAGGAAGAAAGCTGGATAGCTGCCGGCCACGATGCCCACAAACAAAACGATTCCAATTAATGCCGGAAATATCCAGGTATTATCAAATGCAAACACCAATTCCTTGCCCGAAAGCACATTGAACGGTGGCAGCAAGAAATATACAAAAATGATGGCGAGTAACAAAGCGAGAAACGCCAAAAAGACTGATTCGCCCAGGAACTGTTTAACCAGTTGGAATCGATCTGATCCCACCACCTTCCGCAGGCCCACTTCCAGCGCCCGGTTGGCTGAGCGGGCTGTGGCCAGGTTCATGAAATTGACGCAAGCGATCATCAGGATGAAAAGGGAGATAGCGGAAAAGATGTAAACGTAGCTGATATCGCTGTTGGGTGCAACTTCTGCGTCCAGATTGGAATGCAGATGGACGGCGGTCAGGGGCTGCAGATACGGATCCAGTTGAATGCCGGATTGCCGGATCTGCTCTCCCAGGTATTTGTCGATAAATTGAGGCAGAAGCAACTCAAACTCCTCAGCCGAAAATCCGTCATCCAGCAGCAGGTAGGTATAGACCTGTGGGTTGAGGCCGAAAAACTGAAAATTCGATAAGTCCCCTCCATATATGAAAGTACCGTCGCTATTTGCCGGGCCGGTAAGCGTCGCAAATGAGGCAAGAAAATCAAATGTCATGTGGGAACTGCGAGGAACTTTCTTCATGACCCCGGTGATCTTAAATTCATAAACCAGGTCGGCAGTGATGATTTTGCCGACCGGGTCTTCGTTGCCAAAATATTTTCTTGCTGTTTCCTCACTAATAACCACTGTGTTCGGCGCTACCAAAACCTCTGCCGGATTTCCCCTGACCAGTTCGAAGTCGAATACATCGAAGACAGTGGCATCGGCAAAATAAAATCCCTTCTCGTAGATGCGCTCGTCTTCATAGGTGATTAACCACCGGCTCAGCGGGGTTTTAAACCTGACATAATTGACAACACCGGGATAGTCAGCAGCCAGAACCGGGGCCCACGGCGATGGCGATCGTGCGCTGTTTAATATGCGTCCGGTAGCCGAGACCTGTCCTTCCATCACCAGGCGATAAATCCGGTCGGACTTTTCGTGAAATTTGTCATAGCCGAATTCATCCTGAACGTAAAGCAGGATCAACAAACAACACGCCATGCCTATGGCCAAACCAAGAATGTTGATAAAGGAATACCCCTTTTGCCGGCGCAGGTTGCGAATTGCGATCATGATGTAATTCTTAAACATGGTTTCTCCGAATCAGGTTAGGCGATTAGAATGGGACGCCGTGCTCACGAAGCATTAAGACAAAATACGGAATATTTCCGTAAGTGTTGAACATATTATGCTAACTTCCCCTTCATAAAAACGAACTGTACGATCGCCAAACCAATGAGCGCTTAATCTCGATGCCTCAGAACAATTCTTCCCCGTATCTTGCCTTCCAATATCATATTGATTTTTTCGTCCATCTGCTCCAGGGAACACTCCTGAGCAATTTCCTCAAGGAAAGCTGGTTTCCATTCATTTGCGAGACGATGCCAAATCTCGATTCTACTTTCCATTGGGCAGTCCGCAGAATTGATGCCAAGGAGCTTTACTCCCCTCAAGATAAAAGGATACACTGTCGTCTTCAGCTCGTCCGAATCCACCAGCCCACAGACTGCAACGGCACCGCGAGGCATGGTAGAATTTACCGCAGTTGTGAGATAGTTGCCGCCTACGGTGTCAACCACACCTGCCCATCGGGCTTTTAGAAGAGGTCTGCCGGAAGTGTCATTCATCTCCTCCCGGTGAATTACTTCTGTGGCGCCCAGATTCAACAAAAATTGTTGTTGATCCATCTTTCCCGTAGCAGCCACAACTGAATATCCCGCTTTCGCCAAAATGGCCACGGCCAGGCTGCCCACGCCGCCGGTCGCGCCGGTAACCAGGACCTCCCCCATTTCCGGCTTGATTCCAACCATCTCAAAATTGAGTAAACACTGCCCCGCCGTAAATCCGGCAGTGCCGTAGATCATGCCTTCCCGCAAGGAGAGATTCTGCGGCCCTTTTACCACCCATGACGCCGGAACACGAATGTACTGGCCGAAACCGCCATCGGTATCCATGCCCAGGCGATACCCGGTCACGATGACTTCCTCTTCAGGAGCAAATTGCCCGGTGTCGCATTCAACTACGATCCCGGATGCATCGATACCGGGTGTATGGGGATAGTCCCTGCTGACGCCTTTGTGTCCCGTCGCGGAGAGGGCGTCTTTGTAGTTCAGAGAAGAATATTTGACCCGGATCAACACTTCCCCGGCCGGAAGCTCCTCAATTGATCTTTCTTCTATTCTCCGTTCAAATCGATTCTCTGCAATCTCCCTGA
>JAUXJX010000263.1 GCA_030624545.1 Bacteroidota bacterium
CGAGTTGATCAGTTTGATCTTGCTACCAAAGTCGGACAGAGTAACTGAGCTCAAGTCATTTTTCAAAAGCTCGAAATTCGGAGCCGTATCACCTACCTGTAGTTTCGGCCCGATTAATGTCAAGGGATTGCCTTTCATTGTTGCCGCGCCGGGTCTTTCCATGCTCATACTTCATCCTCTTCTAATTTTAGATTGATCCGGATCCCTCCCACATCCGATAGTACTAGAAGACAATAGCGAGATCTGGCAAAGATACCATTGCACATTGGACAAATCAAACTTAAATTTTGTTATCCAAGATCCTAATGGATAATTGAATTTATTGACATGTAATTATTCCCTGGGAACAAAATTAAATTCATTTTGTATAGTCTATAGGCTCGACTAATAAGCCAGGTTGCAACTCCCCAGGAGAAAGGAGGCCATCATGAAAGCAAAGGTTACCCATTTATTCGGCCTGTCCCTTCTAACCATTTTTTTACTCGCCTTTTCCGGATGCTACACCCAAATGAGAACCGTGAGCGATACCCCTGCAGAAGTCGCGTACGAAGATACTGCCGAAGAAGAATACTATGAGGCTGAGTACGAAGAGGCGCAGGAAGGCGAAGAAGGTGAATACACCGAAGCGGAAGATCGCGACCGCGATATTCATCACTACCATCATTATCGGCCTTCACGTGGCTGGATTGATTTTTATGGCTCTCCATTCTATAACGCCGGATTTTATTCTTACGATCCATGGTATTATGATCCTTGGTATGTCGGCTATTATGGCCCCTGGTCTTATTGGGATGCCTTCTACTGTGGCCCGTTTTTTTCCTGGAGTCCGTACTCTTACCGGTCGTATTATGGCTATCGTGGCTACTACGGGGGCTATTATGGCTCATACTACGGAGGATCCTACGGCCGCTATTACGCTGTAAGGCCTGGGGAAAGACGTCCCTTCGAGCGGCGCCGCGGTCTGGCTAGCGGTAGAACCGATAATTTGTCACCGCGCGTAGCCACGGTTGCTACCGGCAGTAGAGTCACCTCGCGCGTACAGAGAACGCGCAAAAATTCAGACCTGACTAATCTTGCAGACGCCGGGCAACAGCGGATACGCAGGATTCGCCCCGTGGATCGAACTCGAAGAACATCAATTACCGGAAAGAGTAATGCTCCGGAACGAAGCAGAATCAAATCGACGCGAAGCAGCGTTCGAAATAAGCCGAAATCCACCACCAGCCGTACTCGGATTAAGTCTCCGAGCGGAACTGCGAGTAAGGGGAAAGCAGTTCGAAGTCCGCAACGGACCAAGAGTGGAAAGAGTGGCAGCAAAGTAACGACCAGGCCTCGCCGGACCCAGCGGGATAAAAGCAGCAGCGGCAGATCCAGTCCGAAGGTTCGCACCAAAAAGAAATCTTCGAGTTCGGTAAAATCTTCCGGTTCCAGCAGAACGCGTGTATCTTCCTCGGGGAAAAGGTCGAGTTCAAGCGGTCGCAGCTACAAGCCAAGCTCTTCCAGGTCCTCTTCTAGATCGTCTGTGGGAAGCAGTTCTCGCGGCTCCAGCTCGCGTTCCAGCTCAAAGGGTTCTTCGAGTTCGAGAAGCCGGGGCTCTTCTTCCAGAAGCAAGAAGTAAGACAGATCACTTTTTTCTGAAGCGGAGGGAAAAATGCGCCGCATTCTACTCAGGATAACCCTTGTTCTTGCTGGAACGTTTCTCATCCAGCAAGCCGTCTTTGCACAGACCAACATTCCCTTGCTTGGATTTACCCACGGCGTCGGTGCGCGGGCTATCGGCATGGGTGGTGCATTCGTAGGCATTGCCGATGATTATTCCGCTACTTTCTGGAATCCGGCAGGGCTGGGCCAGATTCGACGCATGGAGCTAAGCGGGTCATTTAATACCCTATCCTATGAAAACAATACTACTTATTTTAACAATCCCTTAAGCGATGAGACAAACTTCAGCAACCTGAATTCCCTGGGATTCGCATTTCCCGTTCCCACATACCGGGGCAGTCTTGTTCTTGCTTTGGGATACAATCGGGTCGCTAATTACAGCAGCAACTTCGTAATTGAGGGATTTAACAGCAGCCCGGGCGACTCGGTTCAACAGGCCGGCAGTCAGCTGGATCGCGGCGGCCTGAGACAGTGGACCGTTGCGGGCTCGGTGCAGATGTCCAAACAGCTCTACTTCGGCGGGTCGATCAATGTCTACACCGGCAATTATGACTATTCCTGGCTCCTGAGCGAGGATGACAATCTGAACATTTACGAAGAAGACACCTGGCTTGTCGAGGATCTAATCGACACCAGGATCACCGGCTTCGGACTGACTCTCGCAGCACTTTATAGTCTCAACAATCAGTTTCGCTTCGGTGCGACCGTTGAGACTCCAGTGACCTACAAAGGTGAAGAAGAATGGAGCTCTTTTGAGGAGGTCAATTACGATGACAACACCTTCTTTGATACCACGGCAACTGGCGTATTTGAATACAAGATTCGCAAGCCGGTAACCTTGAGCCTGGGCACATCATATTCCGTGCCTCTCTTGACGCTTTCAGGCGGCGTTACTTTCACTGATTGGTCTCAGCTTGAGTACACGGAACCGTCGGAATTGAATTCGGAGAATAGTAGCTTGCTGCGGAATCTGGAAGCGACCGCAAGCTACCGGTTGGGTGCCGAGCTTGTGATACCAGGAACCACTGCCAGAATACGCGGCGGCTACAGGGTAGAACCTTCTCCATTCAAGAACAATGCCCGAAGTCTGGAAAACGTGAATTTCATTACGCAGTATTCGGACAAGAAATTTTATTCCGGCGGATTCGGAATTCTGATCGATCGCCAGTTCACCCTGGACGTTGGTGTGGTACACGGAACATGGGAGTCGCAGGAACCCGAAGGCCCGGACGAAGAAGTCAAGACGCTCAACTACTTTGTATCTGCAGCGTTCCGGTTCTAAGAGATAGAGAGTTCATCCCTCAAGAGAACAAGTCCAATGACCCTCTATTCGACTAACGAAACGCAACATGCTGCAGTTGTCTGATATTTCAAATTGAATTCTACCATGCCTGCGCTTTTTGCGTGGGCATTTTTTTTGGTATTGGCCGGTCTTATTTCGCAATTTATTGCATGGGTCTACGTTTGTTAGCCTGAATAATTCATAGCCATAAAAGCACCAAGACACCAACGTATTGAAAAATACCAAAAAACTAAGATCTTTAAGAATTAGCCTGGTTAATTCATAAACCGCAGAGCGCGCAGAGGGCACAGAGTTGTTTTCATGAGGCTTAAACAGAGTATTTCTATGGTGAATAATTCAGGTTAGTTCAAAAAACTCAGTCTGTTAGTCCAAAATCCAATAAGTTTGAAATTCTTAGTGACTTAGTGACGTCGTGTCAAAAAGTTATGAATAATGAATAATGCAAGTTAGAAGCAACTTCCCCAGAAGAATCACTGCTTGTACCGTCTTTCTGATTGTTCCCCTGGGCATTTTTTGCTTATCATGCGCAGGCATGCTTGGCCGCGACCGGGACAAGGCCGACGCGCTCTACGAAAGCGGATTGCAGCAGCTTTCCCTCGGAAAAGAAGACTCGGCACTTGAGTCGTTTAGGGCCGCCGCCAAGAATAATCGTCGTCTCGCTTCGGCTTACTTTGAAATCGCAAAGATTTATCAAAAACGCGATACGATCCGGGACACTTGGCAGGCAGATGAGGCCCTGCGCAAAGCGGTTTTGCATGATCCCGACAACGTCGAATACCGTTTGGCTCTGGCCAATATGCATATGAAACGCAATCTGGTCTCGTCCGCAGAAAGGGAATTCAAAAGGGTCGTGCAGCTGGACAGCACCCAGGCCGAGGCTTGGTTTCAACTCGGTTATATTCACGAGCAGGAATATCTCCATCTCCTGAATATGACCAGCAGGTACGTAGACGATGATACAACTTTCAGATTTGGAACGTCTGATTTCAGCGATCTGGGGACGATTTACTTCGATGAATTCGGAGAAGACGAAAGGAATAAATGCGAATACTTCTATAAACTTGCCATAATGAATGATCCGAATCTTGCAGCTGCGTACTATCGCCTTGGGTTTCTTTATTATGAAGAAGAAAACTGGTGGGCCATGGCTGAAATCTTTCGACAGGCCCTGCAACGGAACTCCGGTGACAAAAATGCACACCTATACATGGCGCTTGCGCACCATCGCCTGGGGCAGTTGGCAAAGGCAAACGAAGAGTATCAGTTGGCCTGGGATTTAATGGATGATGAGGAGAGAGATTTTTATTCTTCAATCGGGCCACTGCAGTCGAACAAC
>JAUXJX010000172.1 GCA_030624545.1 Bacteroidota bacterium
AACCAGTGCCTGAAAAATTGAACAAGGATTTCATTTGACTCTTGATGTGACCTTGACATCTGCCAATCTCTCCTCGCGATGACAAAAAAAGCAATGTCAATTCTGGCCAGAGAAGTAAGGTCCCGGCCCAATCTCGAATTACTCTCCTGGTATATTATATTTTCGTCAGCGGGACAGGTTTCATTAATAATAGTTGCCTTTTTTCCGATAACAAGGTAGCATCCACTTTTCTCGAATTCAGGTAGTGATTGATGGAGAGATTAAGACAATTCTTGGCAAATCGTTTTGAAATCCTATTAGTTTTCTCTCTGTTTGTGGCCATCGGTATCATTCACTTTTTTGTCTCAAACAAGTTAGTCTTCCTCAATTTCTATTTCCTGCCCACGTTGGTTTCGGGATTCTACATGGGAAGGCGAAGCTCCATTGCAACCGGACTGCTGTCAATCGCCCTGGTCTGCTATTTTGTCTATATTTCACCGGAAAGTTATGGCGGCATATATCTCGCCTGGAATTTGGTGGGATGGGCATGCTTCCTGATGCTGACCAGCATTGTCGTTGGCACGCTCTATGAACAGAATCAGAAGAAGAAGAAAGAGCTCAAAGACACTTATGACGGTGTTTTGGAGATACTATCAAAATTCATTGAAGCCGTTGATCGTTACAACAAGGGGCACTCGGTTAGAGTTAGTGAGCTTTCAGTAAGAATTGGCAAGAAATTGGGCCTCACAGAGGAACATCTGGAATCCCTTCGCATAGCCGGGCTGCTTCATGATGTCGGCAAAATTGAAATCAGCACCAACGTCATAATGAAGGCGGCTAAATTAACTGACGAAGAAATTTCTCAAATCCAGGAGTATCCGGAAAGGGGTGCCGAGATTCTCAGTCCCTTCCGCAGCATTTTCAGAGACGTTGTCTCCATTGTGCTATCCCATCATCATTATTTTGATGGCTCTGGCTACGGCCCGCAGCCGAACAAAGAACTTGCCCTGAGCATAGACATACTTGCAGTCGCAGACGCCTTCGATGCCATGACGTCGGACCGGCCCTACAGGCAGGGAAAGCCGCCCTGGGTTGCCCTGGAGATCATTCGAAAATCCGCGGGACAGCAATTCAGTCCCGCCGTCGTCCGCACTTTCGAGACCGTCTTTCGGGAGAAGTTTCAGGCTGACGAAATTGAAGTTCCGGACGAAGGCCTGACGAGTTATGTTTCTCCGAACTAAGTCTTGGATTCCATTTCGCAAATACTGAATACAGTTGTGCCATTCGCATAATACCAACCACGGCTTCCTCTTCTCGTAGATTCCATTCTGTCTGCACGAACTCCTGGCGATTTTTTCTTACTTTGTCTGCTTCTACTACGGAAACACTTCAGACAGTGATTACTGTCCAAAATTTTCCCTTGCCTATATTCAAGTTCTTTGTTCTTGTTTCCGGTTTTCGGAATTGCTAATTTGAATTGTCGCATCATGACATCTCACCAAGAAATTTGAATAATCTGACCGGTGTTTGGGTATCAGCGCATGAAATCTGGAAAACGTCGATGAGGATTGAGGAGCTTGACGACCAGCGGCTCATTTCTCTGACGCAAAAAGGTAATAAGCAGGCATTTGGGGTACTCGTGAAGCGCTATATGCGTCGAGCATATTATGTCGCCCTTGGATTTGTTGGCTCTCATGAAGATGCCCTGGATCTCTCTCAAGATGCCTTTGTGCGAGCCTACCGTTCGATCAAGCGGTTTGAATTGGGAAAGCAGTTCTTTACCTGGTATTATCAGATCCTGCGCAATCTTTGCTTCAATCTGTTGCGAAAAAGAAAGAAGGCAATTTACAGCTTTTCAGAGATTCCCGAGACCGAGTTTCTCAGAATTCACGACGACAGTGAAGGCCGGCCAGATCAGAATTATGAACGAAAGGAGCTTTATGCCAGCGTCTGGAAAGCCGTGCAGAATCTTGGGGAATTGGAAAAGGAGATTATCGTTTTGAGAGAATTCCAGGAGTTAAGCTACCAGGAAATAGCCGAGATACTCAAATGTCCGGTGGGGACAGTCATGTCCCGTTTGTATTACGCGAGGAAAAAACTGGCCAGGGAGTTGAAAGATAGTTTATGAGTAAGGGTATGCATGACGAGAAAGAGCGCTGTCGCCAATTAATGATGGCGCTCCTTGATGGTGAAATCTCCGAGTCAGACCGGGAGGAATTACAGATCCTTTTGAACAAATTTCCTGATCTAAAGAATGAATCGAGCGAGTTTTCAAAATTGAAGGAGGTGACGCAAAAGATGAAGTTTAAAGAGCCGGATCCGGATGTGTGGCAAACCTATTGGTACAATATCTACAATCGCATGGAGAGGGGTGTTGCCTGGCTCATTTTTGCCATCGGGGCCGGCATACTTTTGGCCTATGGCCTGTACACGATGGTGCTGGGTCTCTGGCAGGCGACCGATATGCCGGCAGTAATAAAAGTTGGAATTTTTGTCGTTCTCCTCGGCGTAATCATGTTACTGTTGTCGGTTGCGAGGGAAAAGCTCTTCTTGTGGCGGCATGAACGATATAAGGAGGTGCAGAGATGATTTGTATCACGACAAATGAGATCCCGGGCAAAAAGGTAGCAAAGACCCTGGGCTTGGTGAAAGGGAATACGATTCGAGCCCGGCATTTGGGCCGTGATATTGGCGCCTTCTTTAAGAACGTAGTCGGTGGAGAAATTGAGGACTATACAAAGATGATGGCCGAAGCCAGGGAGCAGGCCACGGACCGGATGATCCAGGAAGCGGAAGATCTCAACGCCGATGCGATCATCGGTATTCGATTCGCCACAAGCTATATGATGTCGAGCGCCTCGGAAATTCTGGTGTACGGTACAGCCGTCACTTTGGAATAGCTCGGCTTGATCGGTCCAAAATTCAAGTGATAGGGATAGTGTATTTCTACTGCCACAACGTCCTTCCCAGCCTCTTCATATTCCTGCGCCGAGCCCCATCTCACTCTTCTGCTGAGGCCGGAACCGGGTCACGTCGTCGCGAAGCCATGCGTTAAATCGCATGAGTGGGGGGATAGCTCTCATCAGTCAACGAAATTTCGCGATTCCACAGTTTTTCGCCGCAATTGCAATAGAACCTTTCTTGACGAAGATGGTTTAAGAGGTAAGTTTTGGATACTGAATTAATCTGAATACATTAAATACCGAGATCTTACGGAAAGCCCGCTAAACTCGTCACGCCGATGCAATTCATGCCTCCAATTCGGACCGCAATTCTCGTATTCTCTGCCGTGATTTTGACCTGCTTGATTCCAATCGAAAATGTCGCTGCCCAGGAAGCCGCGGAGAAGCCGGATTCCCTGAAGTTGTTTCTACAGCATTTTCAAACCAGGCAATTCTTTCTACTCCCGCCAAAAGCGGGACAGTCCGACCCAATCGGCATCATTCCTCCCAGGCTTTCGGCTCCGGCTTTGGAATTTCGTTTCTCCACACCATCCTTGAGGCAACTCTATGAAATGGCCCCGCTTTATCCTGAATTATATGCGCCGAGAATTGAAAGAGACTTGTCGCTGCGTGCCAGCGGAGGCCAGAGAATTCTGTTGTCGCCGTTGGCCTTTTCGTCACAGTTCCAGAGATCAAATGAGTGGGAGACCGGGAAAAAAGAGTTTCAAAATGAGGTGATCCCAAGTAATCTGCAACTTAAGGTGTTGACGACCCTTTGGAGCAAGAATGAGACAACAGAGATGGAGATCTACGCGACTCTGGACTCGTCCTACTCTATTATAGCCGAAAACATGGGCAGTCAGATGGTTCGAATGATGAAACTCGGTCTGGTGGAGCGCAAACTTATCTCGCCGCAAAACCCGTTTTCGATTTTCATGTTTCAAATCGAAATGAGCGGCAAGAACCGAAGAAACAAGGTCTACCTTTATCGAACCCGGGTGAAAATGGCTAAGATTGTCCAGCTTTTATTGGCGCGCCTCAGTCTGGTAAAATCTGGAGATTTAGGCAGTTCTTCCGAGTTGCAGAGGTTAAGAAAGAAACTGGGGATTGTGCTGGCTGTCCACTCAAATGATTGACTCTTCGTCGTCTACTTAAGCCAGCGGTTGTCAATATACCAATTCGCCGTGCCTTCAATTCCTTCCTGCGTAGTCACAATGGGTTCATATCCCAATTCTTGCTTGGCCTTGTCATTTTTGACAGTCCAACGAGGCTGCTTCATCTCCAGGATTTTTTCTCGGTTGAATAAGGTCGGTCTGCCGGTTAGCTTTCCGTGGGTTTCCGCGATCCTTGCAACCAGGTCAACGAGCCAGAATGGGATCTTCACTTTTACGGGCCTTTTATTCAGAGCTGTTGCGATCATTCCTGCGAAATGGGCCCAGGTATAGTGGCCATCATCCGTAACAAAAAAGCATTGTAACTTTTGGCCCGAAACCTGGGTAGCGAGCAAAACACCGTGCACCAGATTCTGGACGGAAACAACGCTCAGCATATTCTCTTCGCCCACTATCGGTTGGACCCCACGATTGATTAGTCTGAAATAATTGAATACGTCTTTGTCGCGAGGGCCATATACGGTGGGAGGCCGGATTATGGTTATTGGGGTTTGGTCCATGAATTCTTCGCAAATCTCTTCGGCGCCTGCTTTGCTTCGTCCATAAGCGGTTATGGGATTTAGTTTGGCGGTTTCGTCCAATGGTTCATCTGTCGGCGTCGGGCCAACCGCTGCCTGGCTGCTGATGAATATGAACCGTTTGATGCCTGGGTTGAATTGACTAACCGCCTCCAGCAGATTCTTGGTGCCAATCGTGTTCGCCAGGATATATTCCGATTCGTGCCTTGCCTTGGTTCGTCCGGCGGCATGGATGACGATGTCCTGATCTTCCGCAAACTCTTTCAGGCTGCCCGGGTTGTTGATGTCACCGATGATCTTGATTATGTCGAGGTTTTCGAGATAATCCATCTTGCTGCTCGTTCGAAGCAGGCAGGTTAGGCTGTGGCCCTGATGCACCAGTTGCTCGGCAATATGACTGCCCACAAAGCCGCTTGCTCCGGTTAAGGCAATCTTGAATTGTTCCATTTATGAATTATCGAGGTTCGAGATTTGAGGCATTTTTGCTGGAGGCGGGCCATTGCCGACTTAAGCGCAATAAAAACCAAGAATTGGAATCGCAGAAAATGTATAGAAAATACAGTTTTAGAGTTGACAATAATCTAACATTTATTTAAATTTATGCAATTTATTTTGCCATATGAAAGGTGTGGGGAAAAGGAGCTCAATTGGACATTTTGGACAAGTGCTACAATTATCTCGACGCGAAAAAGGCGCGAGAAGAAGGGTATTATCCATATTTCAAACCAATTCACTC
>JAUXJX010000504.1 GCA_030624545.1 Bacteroidota bacterium
CGTTCTCATGGCTGCTCCACGGCGCGCTTTAATGGCGTGAATGTGATTAACACGGCGCGGAAGATTTAATTTGCCACGAAGACACAAAGACACAAAGCTGAAGTCGGCCATTAGGCGTGGTGACTTCGTGCCTTTGTGGCTGGTTTATTACTTGAAAAGAAACACTCAATTACTAATCAAAATTGGGAGGGCATCTTGAAAAGACGTGATTTCATATACATAAGTGGCCTCGGTGTCGGCTCTCTCATGGCGCCAATACCAATCATGGGTCGTCCCCTCGGCATAAATGGGGCAATCACACCCATTGCAACCGGGGACAAAAAGACACTTGCAGATGTCGCGTTGAATGCGGCCAGAAGCAAAGGGGCGTCCTATGCGGATATTCGTATCGGACGTTATCTGAACCAATTCTTGATCACTCGCGAGAAGAAGGTTCAGAATATTGTCAATACGGAGTCTTATGGAGTTGGCATCCGGGTGATCGCCAATGGCACATGGGGATTTGCCGCAACCAGCGACGTAACCAAGGATGAGATCGCCAAGGCGGCGGAACAGGCGGTCGCTATTGCAAAGGCCAATTCGAAAATACAGGAAGAGCCCGTGAAACTCGCCCCGGTGAAGGGTCACGGCGAAATATTCTGGAAGACGCCGATCGAAAAGAACGCCTTTGAGATTCCCATTTCCGAAAAAGTTGACCTGCTCATGTCGGTTAATCAGGCGGCAATGGATAACGGCGCGAATTTTATCAATTCCTTTCTTTTTTTGGTCAATGAGCAAAAATACTTCGCATCTACGGAGGGCTCTTATATCGATCAGGACGTCCATCGTATCTGGCCGAACTTCAACGTTACCGCGATAGACCCGACGGCGGGAAAATTTAAGAACCGCGGTTCTATCAGCGCGCCCATGGGCATGGGATATGAATATCTCAATCCCAGGGACTCTGATAAGATCTCCGGCGTTACCACGCGCTATAACCGGCGCTATGATATGATAGAAGACGCCGCCGCGGCTGCACAACAGGCGAAGGGAAAATTGACTGCCAAGTCAGTCGAAGCAGGGAAATATGATCTTGTCCTGGATCCCACTCATTTATGGCTTACCATCCACGAGTCTGTCGGGCATCCACTGGAACTCGACCGTGTTTTGGGCTATGAAGCCAATTATGCCGGCACCAGCTTCGCGACGCTAGACAAGTGGAAATCCAAGTCATTCAATTACGGCAGCAAGCTCGTCAATTTCTTTGCAGACAAGACTCAGGAGGGTTCCCTGGGATGCGTCGACTACGACGACGAGGGAGTAAAATGCAGGCGTTGGGATTTGGTCAAGGACGGCATTTTGGTGAATTACCAGGCCATTCGCGACCAGGTTCACATTATTGGTGAAAAAGAATCCCATGGCTGCTGTTATGCCGATAGCTGGAGCTCCGTGCAGTTTCAGCGTATGCCCAATGTTTCACTTTCTCCGGGCACAGAGAGACTCTCTGTGGATGAAATGATTAAAGACGTGGAAAAAGGCATTTACATAGTCGGAGACGGCTCTTATTCCATCGACCAGCAGCGCTACAATTTCCAGTTTGGCGGTCAGCTGTTTTATGAAATCAATAACGGCGAAATTGGAGCTATGCTGCGGAATGTGGCCTATCAATCCAATACGCAGGAATTCTGGAATTCATGTGTTCAGATTTGCGACGAGCGGGATTATCGACTCGACGGGTCTTTTTTTGATGGAAAAGGTCAGCCCGGACAAATCAGCGCTGTGTCACATGGCTGCTCCACTTCCAGATTTAACGGCGTGAATGTGATCAACACAGAACGTAAAATATAGCTCGAAATATGAAATTGACTAAATCGTCAATCACAATTCAAGGAAAATAAAGTTATGGCAATCAAATCAGAATCGGAAGCACGGGCCATTCTCGCAAAGGTCTTGAACTATTCCAAAGCGGAGGGATTTGAGTCAAACCTCGACGGCAACGTCGGCGGCAACATCCGATACGCTCGGAATACCGTGACCACGAGTGGCCGCGAAACTGATCTCACGCTGGTGGCTCAATCCAGTTATGGCAAGAAGATGGGAACGGCAACCATCAACGAGTTTGATGACGCCTCATTAGAAAAAGTGGTACGCAGGTCGGAAGAGCTCGCCAAACTGGCGCCTGAAAATCCGGAATTCGTGGAGAACCTGGGGCCCCGGGAGTATTTGACCACGAAAGCGTATTTTGACTCTACTGCTAATATTACTCCTGAGTACCGTGCCAAGGCGGCATTGGATAGTATTAAGCCTTGCAGGGAGAAGGATTTAGTGGCCGCAGGATTTCTTCAGGACCGCGCCGGATTTAGTTCAATGATCAATGCCAAAGGCCTGTTTGCCTATCACAAATCGTCCAGTGTCAATTTTTCCGTGACGGTTAGGACCGCAGACAGCCTGGGCTCCGGCTGGGCCACCCGTGATTACAACGACGCGGACAAATTAGATGCGGCACGCGCGTCGCAAATCGCCATTGAGAAGGCCAGCATGTCCCACGAGGCGCAGGCCATTGAGCCCGGTAAATACACGGTCATTCTGGAGCCCGCGGCATCGATCGGGCTGGTGCAAAATCTGATTTTCAGCTTAAATGCCAGGCAGGCGGACGAAGGCCGGAGCTTCATGACCAATCCGGGCGGCGGCACAAAGCTCGGCGAGAAAATCGTCGATGAGCGCATCTCGATTTATTCGGATCCTACTCATCCGGAAGTCCCAACTTCACCCTGGCAGGGCGACGGCAGGGCCCGAAGGAAGACCTATTGGATAGAAAATGGAGTGGTCAAGAATCTGTATTATTCCAG
>JAUXJX010000044.1 GCA_030624545.1 Bacteroidota bacterium
AAAGGGAATGTTACCCCGGAGAGAATCGACCAATTCGGGCCGAAACGAGCCCAGAAAAGGATCTCTTTTCCAACTGCTAAAGATTGTTGGACTTTCGGTCATTGAAGACTCCATATCACGATTTACCGCTTTTGGCTGCTGATCCGTGCTTGCAAGTTCCGTTATTACGTTCTCGGAATCGGGAGCGCTTACTGACTGCTTCTTGTCGCCCGCCTGAATATCACGCTTCTTCGAGCTGAAGACAAAGGTGTCAAGGACAAAAAATGCTATGGCAATGCCCACCACTCCGAGCAATATTTTTTCGCTTTTCTTCATTTTCCGCTATCCCTTGCTCTCCCGTACGGGTGATCGATCGTACAGCGCCGTAAGCTTCTTCTTTTCCTCGTTGAGCAAAAACAAGAATCCGGTAACCGTGATATCAATCTTGGGATAAATCTCGGGATTGGCTTCCAGAGAAAATCCATCAGGGGAAAAAACAAAGGGCAGGCTGGAAACCTCTGAGATGAACCCTCCCAGGGAAATGTATCTCCCACTCATCTTAAGCGAAAGTGGTACCTTTACAAGAGGCTTTCCCTGGGAGTGCAATTTCCCCACGTCGAACAAAACATCATAATTCGGAGTCATGGAAGTTATTTTGAGTCTGTGAGATCTTCCGTATCGAACCAATTTGCTGGCGATTTCCGGCATGTCTGACAGGTAAAATATTCGCTTTTCGATATTTGTGATTTCGTCTTTGAGACTTGCAACCCGATCGGACAGACCATCTATCGCTTCTTGCGATATGCTTGCGGCCTTTATCTTTTTCTCCCACTCCTCTACACCCTTGGAAGCTTCATTGATCTGCTTTTGTAAGGGCAGAAAGTACAAAATCAGCCAGGCGGCACAAATCACCGCAATTGCGCCGGCGCTCAATGCGTATCTTCGAATGAAGGCTGACTGAATTTTAGACTGCTTGCTGCTTTTCGATTTTGATCTTGCCATTGGTCTACTATTCTATTCCTTTAAGCTGACCTGAATTTCAAAAACGAGTTCGTCATCCTCCTCGTTGAAGAATTGTTCAGTTACTTTAACCGATTCAAACAGGTTACTCTTGTTCAAACTCAGCATAAAATCTGCGATGCGGATTCCGGCCTCCGGTCTTGGCGACCGCGCTATACCGGACAGAAGCAAAATCTTACCCAATTCTTCTTCCGCATTTTGAGGCGCTTTCTGCTGCGTTCTATTTTTCTTGCGGCCGCCTGGCTTTGAGGGTTCTGCAGCCATGGAACCTGGCTCAAGGGCCAGGGATCTCAGCGACATGCCCCACGGGAGCAAATTTGAAACCGATTTCATGATGTCGGGAAGCGGATTATCCAGAATCAGCTCTTTTTCATAGGTGTTCTTCCTGTTGGAAAAAAGAGCCTCCTGGCGTTTCAATTGATCATATCTTTTCTTCAGCGGCTCGAGCTGCCGGTACTGAAATTCCATCATGTTGTATTGATTCCGGTAATTGCTGGAGAGATAGTAGGAATACGCGGAAAAGGCCGCCAGGAACAGAAATCCAGCTATGACGCCGTAGACGGACATTCGCTGAAGGACCTTGAGCTTCTTCAGCCGCTTGAAAAAGGCAGGCAGCAGATTCAGCTCTGGATCATGGTCAGCCGCCAAACAAAATGGTATGGCCAATTCCGCAAACCGGTCGACGAATATGCTCCAATCTCCCTTGGACAGATTGTGTGTCAGATTCGATGGCGGCGAGAGGCTCTTTATGTCACAATCGAGGAATTGGCTAATATTTGGAATCAGATTATTAAGTTTGGAAGTGCCTCCTAATAGAGTGACATGATCCAGATTCTGGGGAGAAAAGTTTTCCTTATAATAATCAATCGAACGCCGAATTTCATTTCCCAATCTCTCAAAGATCGGGCGAATCAGTACTGAATATTCCTTCACAGGAACACCGATCTCGCTTATGTCCTCAAGCTGCTCGTCAGGAAATCCGTATGTAAGTTTCAGCTTTTCGGCTTGTCCCCGATTCAACTGGTAAGGTTTCCCATCGTAAAATATGGTGCCGGTTAAAGCGTCGGTAATATCCTTACCGCCGGTTGGAATCTCCCGCGAGAATTCGAGGACCCCCTGGTTGAAAAAAGCAATCGTTGTGTTTTGGGCACCTAAATCTATAAGGGCCGAGCACTTTTTCGAATCAAAATCCTCAGAATTCTCATAGAGTTTCCACATGGCATTTGCATGAGGAGTTGCCTTGGAGGGAATAAACTTCTCAGAAAAAAATGTAGCCGCCTTTTGTGCGACCATTTCTTCAGCACAGCCGATCACCAGGAGCTCATTCTGATTCCCCCCGGATGCTCTATCTTTTGTCAAATCGATGTAATCTATGATTGCGGGAGCATCCTCGAAACCAAAATCTTTCTTGGCAGTCCAAAGAATCGCTTCGTCCAACATCTTTTTCTTCATTTGTGGAAGGGACACGCGCTTTAGACCGACATTCTGGCCCTGGATATTCCATGAGATGTGAGCGCGGGGAAACTGAACCTTGAACTTGAGATCGTTCAAAATATATTTTACAATCTCTTCTTCTGTTGAGTTCTCTCTAATTGAATTTGCCTTAATACCATATGCGAGTAGTTTGTTCTGCTTACCGGATTTTTGCACGACGACATATTTTATGGCATGGCTGCCGATATCCAGTCCGACTCGCAGTCCTTCCCGGAAGGCAAAATTGAGAAATCGTTTTCGCTGGAAGCTGGAGCAATAGTCCTGTCGAATTCCAATGGGCGGCTCCTCAAGTCCGATTGACGCTGCCTCCTCATCGACAGCAGAATCCTCGAAGGTCTCGAAGACATCACCGAATATCTGCTTCTCGTCAAAGGCATAATGACTCTTCTTTGATTCGGACGGGGTGTCTTTGACGAGTTCATCCTTGGAGAACAGGCCCAGGAATTCATCGTGCAGCTCCGAATCTTCGGAAAAGATTGGAGTCCTCAGGTTCTCGCTCGATATCCCCGGATCGACTTCCGTTCTGGCTTCGTTGTCCTCACTATCCCGCAGCCTAAACTGAGGCTCCTCCGAGTGAAGGACTGCTTCTTCTCCATCCAGGGAATAGTCCATTAGAAAAGAGATGTCGGTGTGATCAAGAATGTCCAAATCAGGCAGATGATCAAGTTCAATCTGCTGGTCGCCGGCGTGACCATGGGCGGCGTTTGGCTCCTTGAAAAGCTTATTTATTCTATCTTCAGACATTGTAACTCAGATTGTCCTCACCAACAAGAGCTAGGATTCAGCTGCAATAATAGCTATTGAATGTTTCGACATTCTTCTTCCTTTTCTTGATTGATTCTTGTGTTGCTAGGAGAACAGTCAAGATA
The DNA here is from genome assembly GCA_030624545.1 of Bacteroidota bacterium. Lineage (GTDB taxonomy): Bacteria > Zhuqueibacterota > JdFR-76 > JdFR-76 > DREG01 > JAUXJX01. The sequence continues at coordinate 3,363 of JAUXJX010000044.1, forward strand.
CGGCGGGAAGTTCGAGAAATGCGCTTAAGCCAAATAAGTCGTTTCGTAGATTCGGTTTGGTATTAGTTCGCTTTGTTCTTAATTCGAACCAGAATGCAGAATTCTGCTGGCAGGACGGCCTTGCATCCTGACTAAGATTCGTTTGTCGCACAAGCTACTGTGATGAAATGGATAAAAAAAACACCCAACAAAATGGGTGCTGAATATTCAATTCTAGAGGAAATTATGCTAGGGGCGAATGAGGAATAATGCTATTCCAGAGGTTTCTTCAATTCCTCTTTGAGCAGCTTACCGGGTTTGAAGTGTGTTTTTCTTCGCGGGGGTACGTAGACGATTTCGCCTGTCTTAGGATTGCGAGCTTTCGGCTTGGCTTTGGTGGTCTTCACCTCGAAAACACCGAAATCACGGATTTCGATGCGAACCTCCGGATTAGCTTCCGACATGACTTCGCGAAGGGTGGTAAAGAGCGCGGACACTACTTTCTCTGTTTGGGGAAACTTTTCATCGATCTGCCGAGCAACCCGCTTCGCGACATCCCTTTTTGTTACTGTGTTCTTCATTGACCGGCGGCCTCCCATTTAATTCTTTAATTATCATAATATTAAAGGATTAAAGCCTAAAATGCAAGAAAAAAATAAATTACATTCAATTTCTTATTTTTTTTGCACTTAAAGCGTTTCTTGCCATTTCCTCCAAAATCACCCAAATTCCTGTCAATTGCCTGTACGGTTAATTCCCGGCTGCCGGTTGTTTTTCAGACTGCACCAGGCTGTAAACCGAAGGGATCAGGATGAGTGTGAGCAAGGTGGAAATAGACAGCCCGCCGATGACGGCGATGGCCATGGGAGCCCTCACTTCTGCTCCCTCGCCGAATCCGATCGCCATGGGCAGAAGAGCCAAAATGGTGGTGGTCGTGGTCATCAGAATCGGACGGAGGCGAACTTCACAAGCTTCCTTGAGGGCATCGATTTTTGCCAGCCCCTTTTCTCTTCTCAGACGGTTAACATAGTCAATAAGAACGATGGCATTATTGACGACGATCCCCGCAAGCATGATTACGCCGATAAGTACGACCACACTGATTGTGGTGTTCGTAATCAGGAGGGTGAGCACGACGCCTATGAGACCAAAAGGAATGGTAAACATGATAACAAATGGGTGGATCAAAGACTCAAACTGTGAAGCCATGACCAGGTAGACCAGAAAGACTGCGAGCAAGATGGCGAAACGCATGCTATCGAATGATACGGACATTTCCCTATTTTGCCCGCCAATGCTGATCGTGTATTGAGCAGGCAGCGGCATTACGTCAATGATTTTCTGAATCTCCTGTGCCGCCGAGCTCAAGTCCGTGCCTTCCAGGTTGGCATAGACCAGCGCGACCCGCTCTTGGTCGATCCGGCGTATCTCACTTGGCCCTTTTTCCACATTGATATCGGCTGCTGTGTAGAGGGGAATCGAGATAGGGTCTGACGGGTTGATCACCAGCCTGCGCAGGGCGTCGAGAGTATTTCTCTCCTTTTCTTGCGCTCTCACGCGAACATCAATGCGCCGGTCAAGCCGGGAGAATTCCGTGGCTACCGTGCCCTGTACCTGGTTGCGGATCAACTGGGCCACGCTTCCCACGTCAGTGCCCAGGGCCGCCAATCTATCCCTTTTAAATGAGATTTGAATCTCAGGATTCCCGCCTTCAAGGGAAGTTTTGACGTCTACGAGCCCGGGAATCTGGCGCATCTGTTCTGCCAGGTTCTTGGAGATCCCCTCCAGCATCTGCAGGTTGTATCCCTTGACCTCTATTTCGATAGGAGTCTTAAAGCTAAAAATGGTTGGCCTGGCAAACTTCACGTCCAGGCCCGGCAGATCGCTCCACATCTGGCGCAGCCCCGCCATAACGGACTCTTCCGTGGCCCTGGACCCGTCCTTCCCCAGTCTGATGTACAGCTCTCCTATGTTCTCGCGTTCCTGTCCCGCAGCAGCGCCCTGCTGACTCGTGGCCCCCGAGGTCAAAAAGATCTGCTCGATTCTCGAATCCTGAAGCGCCATTTCACTCATCTGCACCAATAGAACATCAGTTTCTTCGATGGGAGTGCCTGTTGCTATCTTGACTTCACAAACAAACTCACCCTGGCTCATTTCGGGAATCAACTCTGCGCCGATAAAACGGTAACCTACGGCAGAGAATGCCATAAGAACAATTGCCAGACCCACGACTGCAAGCCGGTGGTCGAGAGCCCAATTCAGAAGCCTGGGATAATATGAATAAATAGAATTGAAAACCTGGTTGAACAGCCAGAAAATAGGTGTCAGGAGCCATCCTAAGACCCTGCCGATCCATATTGACACAAACTTAATCACCCTTGCCAGCCAGACAAATATGTTCTCGACAATTCCCACAATTTTTCTTGAAGCGTCGTTTTTGGATGCCTCCGAAAACTCGACCGCAGAAAATTTCAAGCTCGACAGCATGGGGATCATTGTCAATGCGATGAAAAGAGAAGCCATGAGGGAAAAAGTCACGGTAAGGGCCTGATCCGTAAAAAGCTTTCCGGCAATTCCTTCGACGAAGATAATCGGCACAAACACAAATATGGTCGTTAGCGTGCTGGCGGTGACGGCGTTGCCGACCTCTGTAGTTCCTTTGAGCGCAGCGCTCTCTCGAGAATCACCCTTCTTCTTGTAGCGGTCTATGGATTCCAATACAACGATGGCATTGTCGACCAGCATTCCAACCCCAAGCGCAAGACCGCCGAGGGACATAATGTTCAAAGAGACGCCGGAGATATACATCAGGAAAAAAGTGACGATCACTGAGATGGGAATCGAAAGACTGATGATGGAAGTGCTGAGCAGGTCTTTCAGGAAGAAGTATAGGACGATCATGGCCAGCAAACCGCCGATGATCGCCGACCAGAGCACATCATCCACGGACTGTTTGATGAACTTCGACTGATCGGCGATGATTTCGAGACTCTGGCTGGACCCGGACGATGCCAGGTTTGCCTTAATGGCCTCTAATTTTTCTTTCACATTCTTCGCCACGTTTACCGTGTTTGCATCCGCCTCCTTGTAAATCTCTACCTGAACACATTCCCTTCCGCCAATCCTGGTGATCACTTTTCTGTCTTTGAAGCTCTTGAAAGCGCGGCCCACATCCTTCAGCATTACGTTCGCACCCGATTGGCGGGTAATAATAATATCATTAATCTCATCGACCGTTTTGAATTGATTCAGGGTTCGCACGATGTATTCCATGTCCCCCTCAACAAGCGTTCCGCCGGTTAGATTGATGTTCTCCTGTGCAAGCCGCGAGGCGACCAGGGTGATGGGAATCGACAATGCCGATATTCTGTATTGCTCCAATTCAACATGGATCTCCTCTTCCAATCCGCCACTTACTTGAACAGATGCAACTCCTTCGAGGCTTTCCAAATCTTGTTTGATGTTCTTTTCCCCGTACAGGCGCAAAGAGATGAGGTTTTCATCGCCATACAATCCAACGCGAATAATCGGTTCAAGGGCGGGATCATAGCGAAGAATGATGGACTGCTCGGCATCTTGCGGAAGATTAATCAGGTCTAATTTTTCCCGCACGTCAAGTGAGGCGAAATCCATGTTGGTGTCCCAGTCAAACTCGACGATCACATCGGATACGCCCGGGCGCGAAATGGAGCTGACTCGCACGACGCCGTTCACGACGCCAACACTTTCTTCGATTGGCTTGGATATGAGATTTTCTACCTCGGCCGGCGCGGTTCCCGGGTACTCTGTTCGAACCGTTAGAGTCGGATAAGAAATATCGGGCAGCAGATCCAAAGCGAGCCGATCAAAGGAGATAAAACCGAATACAACCAATGCCAGAAACATCATCAGAACGGTTACTCGGCGATTTATAGAGAATGATACAATTTTCATTTCAAGATTCCTGATTCAAGTATAGATAGTTGGAGATCCGGGTACATTCGACAAACAGCCAGAGATTCGCGCAAAAATTTCAAACCCGCCGGAAGATTCTAACCAAGCTGTTCTTAAAATCATCCATGAGCGAATATAGCGTTGGCAGAATAATCAAAGTAAGAAATGTTGAGGTAGTCAGTCCGCCGAAAACGGCCAAACCAACGGGAGCCCAGGTTCCCGCTCGACCCTCAATGGGTCCAAATACGGACGGGAGAAATAGAGGGATGATCATTGGCAGAAGGCCAAGATTCGTGGTGGCGGCGGTCATTAATATAGGGCGTATACGATCCTTCCCTGCTTTGATAATGGCTTCCCTGCGATCCTCACAACGCTTCCTGGTCTGGTTAATGTGATCCACCAGAATGATGCCGTTGTTTACCACCAACCCACTAACCACGAGAATTCCGAGGTAGGAGATGCTGCTGAGGTTCGTACCCGTCAGCCAGAAAATCAGAAAAACTCCAATCATGGCAAAAACAACGGAGGTGATAATTGTAAAAGGATGGATCAGCGACTCGAATAATGCCGCCATCACCATGAGGATTAGACCAAGCGCCAGGATAATGGCAAAGAGTGACACATCTTCTGACTGCCGCCAGGATCGCCAGTTTTGACCAAAACTCCAACTATACCCCGGCGGAAGCGCTAGATTGGCGAGCCGATTCGAGATTTCTTCGGTCGCGGTGAACATGCCACGCCCGGAAAGATCGCCCTGTACGCTTAATGTGTTACGCCGGCTTTCCCTTCGTATATTTTCGGGAGCCTGTCTCAAAGCCATGTCTGCCATAGTATATAACGGTACCATCTCGCCCGATTGATTTTCGACCGAGAGATTGCGCAGTTTTTCCATGCTCGTTCTATCTTCCTCGCGCAGGGTTACTTCGATATCAACTTCGCGATCTTGAGTCTTGAAGCGACTCACCCCTCTTTCCGACAGCGCCGATTGGATGCTGCTCGCCACACGCTGTGAGGATAAACCTAACCGATTGACGCGCGACCGGTTGACAACGACCTGAACCTCTTCTTGACCGCTTTCATAACTTGTTTCGAGATTCTTCAATCCCCCCACTTCTTTGATTCTTGACATCACCTCATCGGCTATCATGTTCAATACTTCCAGACTTTCCCCTTGCAGTTGAATATTCAAACCGCTTCCGCCCGAAGCCATCCTATGTGATCGACTCAACCGAAAATTCACGCCGGGTAATTGTGGAAAGATCTTCTGGACGCTGTCAAGAATGGCCATGGAGGACAAGCTCGTTTTGGGCTGCTCATTCAGATATACCGTGAACCGGCTCCGTCCGCCCCGGTTGTCCCATCCGCGTCCGAAATTTGTACTTATGGCCCTGATATCAAGCTCCTCCTTACGCTTGAGTAAATCAGTTTCAACCGTCTCGTACAAGCCTTGCATCTGACTTATCTTATAGGAAGCGGGCAGATCAACACGAAAATCCAGACGGCGGGTTGGCGTCGGAGCTTGAAATTCGCGGTCAATCTGGCCCAACATGTACTTGGCGGCAAAAAAGATTAGTACCGCAACGGCAACGGTTATGAGACGATGGTCCAGGGTCCAGTGTAGTATTCTGGAATATTTATCTGCCAGCCATATCAGGTCTTTGGGCTTTTGCCGTTCCTTTCCGACAAAGAGTTTCGACGCCATCAGCGGAACAACGGTCATCGCGATGATCATGGACGAAAGTAAGATGGCGCAGATTACAACGCCGAAATCATACATAAAGCGTGACATAAAGCCCCCCTCCAACATCAGGAGCGGCGTAAAGACGATCATGGAGGTTACAGTAGCCGCCAGAATTGGCATACCTACCTCCCTGCTGCCCACGATAGCCGCATTCCGGGCGGAAAGCCCTTCCTCCTGCTTGTGCCGAAAGATATTTTCAACAACGACAATGGAGGGGTCGACCAACATGCCAATTGCATAGACCATCCCCATCATTGAGACCAGATTCAGCGTAATCTCAGAACTTATAGGCTTGAGGCGCAGAAGATACATGACCAAGAATGAAAACACGATGGCTACCGGAATGGCTGTTGCAATGATTGCGGTGC